>CAUJJL010000119.1 GCA_963205455.1 Verrucomicrobiota bacterium | reverse complement strand
AACGGATGGCCTCGTCATCCTCGCCGCAGCGATTGCCCCGGCTGCCGGTGACACGGCTGCGACACGCGCCGCGGCCTACACCGAACTGTACGGCTACGTTGCCTCGGTTGAAATCAAGAACGCTGGCATCCGCCCGGATGCCGACGGAACTGACTTCACCGTGGCTGCTGGCGGCGCCTTCGCCGCTGGTGTGGCCGGTGGCAACGGTGACGCCGGTGCGCTCATCGCGGTTGCCGGCGACGGCAGCACGGTGACAGCCGGTATCGGTGATGTGATCAACGATCTGAATCCTGCCCTCGTTCCGCTGACCCCTGGCATTGGCCGAATCCTCGGTCTCGCCGGTGCGTCGACCGCGTACGACCAGGGTGACGTTGTTGTCTACGTCCTCTAAGCGATCCTAAATCGCCTTAAAGATTCAGGGGCCGGTCCTTCGGGGCCGGCCCCTTTTTGTGTGTATTTCGCGCAAGAGAGGACCAGCAGAAGCGTGCCTCTCCCGCGGATTCCTGGTGTATTCTATCCGGTATTCATCTGTGAAATCTGTGGTTCACAGGGCTTGGCGCTTGGACTCTGTGTACTCCGTGCACTCTGTGGTTAAATGGATCGAGCTTCGAACTTCGAGCCTTCGAACCAGTTTGACCACGGATTGCACAGAATGCACGGATACGAGCCGGATATCAAAACAGACCACTGCGAGACAGATATCTCCGGGTTGTTGCTGGACGAGTGGGATTCGATGAACGAACTATTGGCGGTCCAGGTGCTCTTTCAGCATCTGTGCATAGGCGTCTTCGAGCGCATGGGCGAGGGCTGGGCCGTCGCACAGGCTGGACTTGGCGACTTGCCCGCGTTGTTGCGCGCGAAACGTGCGACGTTCATCCACGGTCCGCGAACGATGCTTGGCTGCGAGCCGAACTGCGATCTCCACAAATTCCTCCGCCGACTGGGCACACCCGTTTGCAAGGCCGGCGGCTCTGAGGATCGAGGTCGACATCCGTGACGGCATCGTGCCGCCGGCGAGGGTCACCACCGGCACTCCCATCCACAGCGCCTCACACGTGGTCGTTCCGCCCGAGTAGGGAAACGTGTCGAGCGCAATGTCGACATTTGCGTAGCTTGCGAGGTGATCCTGGCGGCTGCGCACTGCCGGGAGCAGGGCCACACGATCTGCAGAGATGCCTCGCTGAACAAACTGCGCGATCAGCCGGTCACGCGCGTCCGCGTCGGCCAATGATTTCGTTTTAAGCAAGAGTCGTGAGTGCGGGACCTGCTCCAACACGGCTGTCCACAATTGGACGGTTGCAGGCGTTACTTTGAGAATCTGATTGAATGACCCGAAGACAATCTCCTCACGATCGGGTGCGACATCCGGCGGTGGGGCGTCTGCCGGAGGCTGATAGGCAAGCCAGCAACGCGGCAGGCGCCACAATTGTTCGACAAACAGGTCCCGATAGTCGGTCGTGTGAAGCACCCCATCCGTGATCCAGTAGTCCATCGTACGCAGGCCGGTCGTGGCAAAAAATCCCAGGTAACAGGCCTGCACCGAAGCCGCTCGGAGTGCAAAGACACCGAGCCGATTTCCCGCCGTGTGGCCTGCGAGATCGATCAGGACGTCCAATTGATGACTGCGGATCAACGACGTGGCGGCCTGGTCATTTAGCGTGTAGATCGAATGCCAGGCCCCCACCCGCGAGCGCAGGCGCTCGGTCACTTCATCCGGACGTGCAACATTGGCGTAGCAGATTACTTCCACGCGGCCTGTGTCATGCGCAGCGAGAACCGGTTCGATGAATGAGGCGACGGAATGGCTTCGGAAATCCGGGGACAAGTAGCCGATGCGCAGGCGCCGATTGCCTGTCATCGGCCGCACGGTGAGTGGTGTTGGATTGGAGGTTGCCGGTACCTGAAACTGTCGCGCTTCGGCATAGATCTCGCCGGGCGACTCCTCCGATCGATAGCCAAGGAGGAAAACCAGATTGCTGCGTGAAATATTCCCATCCGGCTCGAACTCGATTGCCTTTCTCAGGGCGGCCTCCGCTTCATCGAAACGCATCCAGTCGCGCAGCACGTTGGCCAGGTTTGCCCAGGTTTTTGCGCGACTCGGCGAGATCGAGATGGCTTGACGGTAGGCGGCTTCCGCTTCGCTGAGCCTGCCGCGACGATACAAGACGAGGCCAAGATTGTTGCAGGTGATCGCGCAGTCGGGCTTGTGCTGCAACGCACGGCGAAAGCAGGATTCCGCGTCGTCAAGGCGGTCCAGAGCACGTGCCGCTTCGCCGCGATTGGTCCAGACATCCGCCTGCGCCTCATCGGCGCGGAGCGAGGTGTCGAAATGCTCGATTGCCTGCGCATGGGCGCCGTGCTGATGCAGCAGCAGCCCCATCTGCGCGTTGGCGCGGGCATGGGTGGGCGCAGCGGCGAGGAGCTGGCGGTAGAGCTTGAACGCTTCCTCATGGCGTCCGGCCTGATGGTCCTGGATCGCGATCCTCAGATTTGCTTCAAACGGTGTCATCAAGCGTTCGGTCCCTGATTCCTGACAAGTGCAGCGTCACGCATCGACCGATACGCGTCGGCGAGATGGCAGGCGAGCCCGTTCGCATCGACAAGGGGGCTCGTTTCCATCGAGGAGCGCAGCGCTCGGCGAGAGGCGGAGCGCTCCTCGCATGAAAGTGTGCGCATGCGCTCCGCGTGCATCCGGCCAAGTTCGGGAAAAGCGTTGTCGGAACCGGCAATCCATTCGTTCAGGCCGAGCGCGCGGAGGAATGAGGCGGACATCCTGCCCGGCATCGAATCGCCCAGTCGCGTGAGCACGGGCACACCCATCCAAAGGCTTTCAGCCGTGGTGGTTCCACCGCTGAACGGTGTCGTGTCGAGCGCGATGTCGATCTCCTGATACTGCTGGAGGTGACTCTTTCGATCCGATGTGGTGGCGCGGAGTATGACGCGTTGAGGGTCAATCCCTCGACTGGAGAATGCCTTGGCGAGCGCTTCCCGCTGAGAAGCATCCTCAAGCCCGGCCGTCTTCACGATCATGCGGGAATCCGTGACTTGTCGCAGGACCTGTGCCCAAAGATCCAGGGTCCGACTGGAAATCTTCTGCCGGTTGTTGAAGCTTCCGAACGTCAGGCCATGCCCGTCGTCCTGCCTTGAGGGCGGGGGACAATCCGCCGGAGCCCGATAGGACAGCCAGCAGCGAGGCAGGCGCCAGAGTTCTTCTGTGAAGCCGGAGCCGAGTGAGGAGGGGAGAATGGTTTCGTCGCCGATCCAATAGTCCATTTCAGCGAGGCCGGTTGTCGCGTAGTAACCGAGATAGCATGCCTGCACGGGCGCAGCCCGTTGGGCAAAGATCCCGAGGCGATTGCCGCGAGTATGTCCTCCCAGATCCACGAGGATGTCGATGCCATGACTGCGGATCAGATTGGCAGCCTCGTAGGCCGACAAGGAATGGATGAAGTGCCATCGATCGGCGGGCAACCGTGATTGCAGGCGTTTGGTGACCGCATCCGGTGTGGGTAAGCTTGCGTAAAGAGAGACATCCAAGGACTGGGCCAGGTGGGCCTCCAGGATCGGCTCAAAAAACGAAACCACCGCGTGATCGCGAAAATCTGCGGAGACATAACCGACCTTCAGTGGCCGTGCCTCAAACGGTGAGGTGAGAGGTGACGACAAAGCGGAGCGTGGGAGTGAGTCGCTCCATGCACGTGCGATCCGGAGCGTTTCGCCTGCTGAAAGTGTTCCTGCATATCCGGCCATGGCGAGCAGGCTGCTGACCAGGCTGGGATCTGGATTGGGTCTGGTCAGGATGCGGCGTTGGGTCTCCAAGGCTGCGCAAGCGTCCCCATTTTGTGCGAGCGCCTCTGCCAGCACGGCAGTCGCCTCATTGTCATCGGGATCAAGAGCAATGGCCTGCTGGGCGCAGGCAAGACCCTCCGTGGGAAATCGGTCGAGCACCGCGCGGGCCAGGGCAATCCATGCTTTTGTGTGTTTGGGATGTTGGCTGGTGAGCCTACGTAGGACGGTTTCCGCTTCCAACCGTCGACGCAGCGCCATGAGCGCAAGGGAGAGTCCAAGCTGCACTTCCGGATGCTCGGGAGCCACGGTGAGCAACTGGCGAAAGACGGCTTCAGCCTCCTGAGGTCTGCTGCGATCGATCAACAGCTTTCCGAGGTTGTGCCAGGCTGCGAGCGGGGCGGGTTGGAAGGAGACCGCCTTGCGCAGGACGCCCTCGGCCTCCGTGAATGACTTTCGGCGACGCAGCGACTCGCCGAGCAGACTCAGGAGACGCGCGTCCTGGGGCGCCCGCTTGAGTCCATCCCGAATCAAGGTCTCGCAGCGGACGGATTCGCCAAGTTCCAGACGGGCCTGCGATGCGCCTATCACCGTTTCCAAAGACGTGTCGCCGAGTGAGAAGGCACGATCGAAGGACTCCGAGGCTTCAGGAAATCGTCGCTGGTCAGCCAGCACGTGTCCAAGATTGCAGTGTGCACGGGCGAGTGTCGGGTTGGATGCGAGCACGTCACGATAGGCGCGCTCGGATTCGGCATGGCGACCCAAGGCGCGCAGGGCGTTGCCCAAGTGAAGGCGCAGATGGATGTGATCGGAATCGATCGAGAGCCCGCGCCGGTAGATCTGCTCCGCCTCGGCGTGACGTCGCAATCCACTGAGGGCGTCGCCCCAATGCTGAAGAGCGGTGGCGTTTCCGGGATTGAGCGAGCCGACCGTTTCGAGGAAGGGCAGCGCCAGGTCGGGACGCCCACGCTGCAGACCGATGATCCCCAACTGATGAAGGACAAACGCATCGTGAGGATGGGTGGACAACCAGGTCCGATAGCCGGACTCGGCCGCATCGAGTCGCCCCTGGCTGTGGTCATTTACGATCTGCTGAAGCCGAGGATCCAACGTCATGGAATCACGCAGATGGGGAATCCCCTCCCGGGGGAAGGTGAGGTGAAACGGGGCGGCGCAAGTTTGCGACGGCGCAGAAGCCCGGCGTCACTGGATTCATGAGTGTCACCTGCCTGCGCCGACTGAGGCGCGTTGGGCAATCATGCCTTCGAAGGCGTTTTCTAGGGCGCGTGCGAGATCGCGGGAATCGAACAGGGGACTCGCGGCGGCCTGCGCACGGATGGCACTGCGACGCGCAAGTTTTTCCGTGGGCGACAGCGCTCTCCACGCGTTGGCATGATCAACTGCGCGAGACACGAATTCTGCGGGCGAGGCAGCAATCCAGTCGCGCATGCCGATCGATGTCAGCATCGACGAAGACATGCGTGAGACCATCGTGTTGCCCGCCAGCGTGAGCACGGGCACGCCCATCCAGAGGGCGTCACAGGTGGTCGTGCCGCCATTGTACGGATGGGGATCGAGGGAGATGTCGACTTCGTGGTAGCCGCGAAGGTGTTCCGTCAGCCCGGATGTATGACCGGCGAAAAGGAGTCGATTCGCATCGATGTCGCGAGATCGGAATGAAGCGCGCACACGGTCCTGGGTGCCGGGATCGCCGAGATGGCGCGTTTTCAGGAGGAGCCGAGAATGGGGTATCGCCCGTAGAACCGCGCTCCAGAGATCCAGCGTGGAATCACCGATTTTTGAAAGGTGATTGTAGGAGCCAAAGGTCAGTACCGGTTGCGATGGGATCCCCACCCCGGGTGAATTTGCCGGGGGACCGTAGGCAATCCAGCAGCGCGGCAGGCGCCAGAGTTTCTCCACGGCATGTTCGATGGCGGATTCTGGATGCAGGAGTGAGTCCGTGATCCAGTAATCCACGGATGACAGCCCTGTGGTCGCGAAATAGCCCAGGTAGACGGCCTGGACCGGTGCCGGTTTGTAGCCAAGAATGGAGAGACGCGAATCGCGAGTGTGCCCGTTCAAATCGATCAGGAGGTCGAGATGATGGCTGTGAATGAGTCGGGCGGCATCCTTGTCGGTAAGACCCGTTACGGGAAACCAATGATCCACGCACGCTTGGATCGCTGTGGTTGTGGCATCGGGCTGCTTGACATTGGAGTAGGCGAAGACCTCTACCCGCTTACGGTTATGGGCAGAGAAGAGCGCTTCAACAAAGCGAGCGACCGCGTGCTGCTTGAAATCTGCGGAGAGGTAACCCACGCGTAGCGGGCGACCGTTAACGTGGCTGATGGGTCCGGTGCAGAGCGGCGCCTGGAGGATGGCTTTGCCCCAGGCGAGTGCATTTGAGAAGTGTTCCTCGTTGGGAGCAAGGGCGTTTGCGGCCTGGGTAAAGAGCAGATTGCTGAGAAAACGATGCGCCTGAGGACTGCGTCGGATTGCCTCCTGATATCCCCTGCAGGCCAGTTCGCCGAGTCCCGCCTCTCTATGAACCGAGGCCAATCCGCTGTGCGTCTCCGCGATGTGGGGGGCAAGTGCGAGAGACTGTCTGTACAAGGTCTCGGCTTCGCTGAGGTGGCCGGTATCCTTGAGACAGGAGGCAAGATTGCTGCAGGCTTCGGCAAAACGAGGATTGAGTTCCAGCGCCTTGCGATAACAGGATTCTGATTCGGGAAGGCGTTTCTGATCACGAAGCAATGCCCCCAGCATGTTCCAGGCTTCGGGCATCGCGGGCTGCAGCTTCAGAGCCTGCTGGAGGGCTGCACTGGCCTCCTCGAAGCGCGCCTGAGCCCGGAGGACATTGCCAAGATTGCACCACGCCTTCGGATTGGCAGCATTCAGCTCAAGGGAACGCCGTAAAGCCGCCTCTGCTTCGGGCAGGCGATCGAGGGGCTGTAGGGCCGTGCTTAGGTTGCTCCAGAAGGACGCATTGTTGGGTGCCCGGCTCAAGGCTTCACGATAGCATGCCTCGGCATCTGAATACTGCTGGAGATTGCGCAGGGCTTCCCCGCAATTGCTCCAGGCGGCAGCCTCGGACGGGTCGATCTGCAAGCAGGCGCGAATCAGCCGGACCGCCTCTGCATGTCTTCCCACCTGCAACGCCAGCACACCCATCAAGTGCAAGGCCGCGGGGTTGTTTGGCTGGAGATCCAGTACTTCGCGGTAGGCGCGTTCGGCTTCCGGCAGGCGACCCTGCTGGTGAAAGGCCAGGGCGTGCTGCAAGCGATTGTTGACCTCGGTCTGATTCACACTCGGGAACGTCAGAGTGTCGGATGGGGAGGCACAAGGCAAATGGTCTTGGGATTGGCTTGCTATGAGGCGAAAACGCGGACACTCGCTTGCGATCATGACGTTGGAGCGTGCCCGCTACGAAACTGCCCATGCCTTTGCTGAAGCCAGCTCCAGAGTGGAGCGTGACGTGGCGGAAAGTCGTGTGCGGGCGGCTCTGGAGTCCGTGCTCCCTGCCTCGATCGGAAGGCGGCAGGAGATTCACAATGAACTTCTGAGACGCTTTCCGGACGAGTCTCCTCCAACAAACTTCTGGCATGCGGCGTCGTCCCAGGCGTTTCGCGATTTCTTTGTCTGGGGACACGACTACGATTGGGGCGCCGGATGCTCGCGAAAGGGAGCGATGGGCCCGCGTCACATCGAAATTGGAACCGAGTCCATTGAGCGCGGCTTCATTCCCCTTGATCTCCATGGTAAACGAGTTCTCGACATCGGTTGTTGGTCGGGGGGAGACCTGCTCCTGCTAAGGGGCATGGGAGCGGAGGTGGAAGCGATCGAGGAACATCGTCGATCCGCGGAATCCGCCCGGGGGCTCTGCCAGCTCCTGGGCATACCTGCGGCCATCACGTCTGCCAGCCTCTACTCGGACCGGCAGGACTGGAAGCACCGGTACGATGTCATCTACTGCAGTGGCGTCATTTACCATGTCACCGATCCCGTGCTCTTCCTTCGAATCTGTTTCGCCTACCTCAAGGTCGGCGGACGTTTGGTGGTGGAAACAAAGGCCCATTCCGGGAACTTACCCGGTACGGGCGTCTGCGGCTATTCCGGCACTCTGGAAAAAGGGTGGAACTGGTTTGCGCCCAATGGCGAGGCGCTGGGCCGCTGGCTGGTGGATGCGGGTTTTGATCAGAAGCAAGTCGAGATTTATAATCGGTTCAATGGACGCCTGCTCGCCTGTGGGGTGAAAAGCGCTACCGGAGCGTTTAAGGAGACAGCAGGATTTTCGCGCCCGAGGAGCTGGCTGGAGGGCGAAGTGTGAGTACCACGGATGCACCTGAGACGGAACGTCGTCCGACGAAATTGCACCTTGGGTGCGGGAAGAAGTTCATCCCCGGGTTTTATCATGTCGATGTTCTGGCGGCACCCCATGTTGATCTGGTTTCGCGGGTGGAGCGTCTGCCAACGATCACGGACAACACGATCGAGCTCATATATGCCGCGCATGTGCTCGAGCACTTTTCCCGGAAGGAGTACCGCGCCGTGCTTCAGGAGTGGTACCGCGTGCTGGCTCCCGCCGGGATATTGCGCCTGGCTGTGCCGGATTTTGCCGCTTGTGCGAAACTGTACCACGAGCAAGGACTTCGCGATGGGCTTACCGGGTTGGTCGGCCTGATTGTGGGCGGTCAGCGCGACGAATACGATTTTCACAAGATGGTGTTCGACGAGCCCCTGTTGACGCGCGAGCTGCGGGCGATCGGATTTCGCGATGTCAGACGATGGGATTGGCGCACAACCGAACATGCGCGAATCGATGACTATTCGCAGGCCTACCTGCCGCACATGGAGAAGGAAACAGGCACGCTGATGAGCCTGAATCTGGAGGCGGTGAAGTAGGTTTGGACCAGTTTGCGGTGGGCAAGGTTTTCCGTTGACCGGGTAGCAGGGCTTGAGCAGGGTCTCAAACCCTTCCGCGCTCCCAACAAGCGTGCGAAGTGCACATGGAGAGGTGGCAGAGTGGTCTAATGCGCACGCTTGGAAAGCGTGTGTAGGGCAACCTACCGAGGGTTCGAATCCCTCCCTCTCCGCCATGATTCCGCCGTCAAATGGCAAGGCGACATGAGGCCGACTTCTGTGCGGTATAACTGCTGGGGCTCATTTTGCTGTGATACGCGGAAGAGTAAAAAGTCACTTGCGCGGGGGGGTGGGGTTTGTAACCCTCAGCAGGTTTTTTCGGGCTAGGGTCAATCTGCAGCGCTCATTAACGCCATGGTATCAACCAACACCGAATTCGCATACAATACCAAGATCGAGGGTGACGTCGTTGTCACCCGGGCGGATGCGGTGATCAACTGGATCCGGTCCAACTCTGTCTGGCCGATGCCCATGGGCTTGGCGTGCTGTGCGATTGAATTGATGGCAACGGCGGCAAGTCGGTTCGACATCGCCCGCTTTGGTGCCGAGGTGTTTCGGTTCTCTCCTCGACAGGCCGATTGCATGATCGTAGCCGGCACCGTGACCTACAAGATGGCGCCTCATCTCCGCCGGATCTACGATCAGATGGCGGCACCAAAATGGGTGATCGCCATGGGTGCCTGTGCGAGCTCGGGCGGGATGTATCGGAGCTATGCGACCCTTCAGGGAGTCGATCGTATTGTCCCGGTCGATGTCTATGTCAGCGGGTGCCCCCCGCGTCCTGAGGCTCTTCTGGACGCCCTTATCAAGCTGCAAACCAAGATGCGCGATGAGCGTTCGGCCAAACGGCTGATGTCAGCCTGAGCCACGGAGTCGCATCGCATTCTGGCCTACTGAATCCATCACAATGACTGCCTCAGTCGATGTTGCTGCCGTGATCAAGCAGTCGTTTCCGCAACTGGTGGAACGACCGTCCGGGGATCATCCTGCATTTTCTGCCCCAGCCAGCGATATTCTCACGGTACTTTCCTTTCTCCGCAACTCCCAAGGGTACGACCTGCTGACGGACCTCACGGCGATCGACAACGGCGAGGATACCACGCCACGTTTCACGGTGGTGTATCACGTTTTTTCAACGACAGGGCACACCTATCTGCGGCTCGCGGCGGATTGCAGGGATGATCGAAAACCGTCGATCGCCTCGGTTACTTCGCTCTGGCCCGGGGCCGACTGGCACGAGCGCGAGGTGTTCGACATGTTTGGCATCACCTTTGACGGGCATCCCGATATGCGCCGGATCTTGATGTGGGAAGGATATCCCTATCATCCTCTGCGAAAAGAGTTTCCTCTCGCGGGCATTGAGACGCCGCTTCCCGATATTGAGGTTTCCGAAGAGACCGGCACCAAGGTCCTTCCTGCCCCAATGGCAGGTGGTCCTTTTGTCACCAGCAGCGGCGAAATCAACATGGCCAAGGCGGAGCCCCGGGCCAAAGACGAGAGCTGGAACGAAAAGAAGGAAAAGCCGCTGTGATGAAGCCCGCGTCAATATCCGTTGCGAACGTCTGACTCAAGACCCATGGCCACCGAATTTGCCTTTCCCGACACAGCAGCCAAGGGATCGACCGCGGCACAGGAGTTTCAGACGGAAGCGATGTCGCTTTCGATCGGTCCCTCGCACCCGTCCACCCATGGCGTGCTTCGCCTTCAAATGGAGCTGGATGGGGAAACCGTGACCAAGTGCGATCCGATTCTCGGGTACCTTCATCGCGGCGATGAAAAGATCGCGGAGAACATGACCTACAATCAGTTCGTGCCCTACACGGACCGATTGGACTACCTTGCTCCGCTGGCCAACAACGTCGCCTACGCGACGGCGGTTGAACGGTTGGCGAAGCTTGAGGTGCCTCCCCGTTGCCAGGCGATCCGGGTCATCGCATCCGAGCTTGCGCGCGTTTCCTCGCATCTTCTCGGCCTGGGCGCCTACGGTATCGATGTCGGTGCCTGGACGGTGTTTCTCTACACGTTCACGGAGCGTGAGAAGCTGTACAAACTTTTCGAGGAGCTCACGGGGGCGCGCTTCACAACCAGTTACACGCGGATCGGTGGAGTCGCGAGGGACATTCCCGATGGCTGGCTCGATCGCGTGAATGCCTTCTGCGATCAGTTCCTGCCGATCCTTGACGAGATTCTCCAGCTGCTCACAAGAAACAAGGTGTTCATGGATCGCACGGTGGGGATCGGCGTGATCACCAAGGAGCAGGCGATTGCCTATGGGCTTACCGGTCCGAACCTGCGTGGCTCGGGCGTTCCCCTCGACCTGCGGAAGGACAAGCCTTACCTGGGCTACGAACAGTATGAGTTCGATGTGCCGGTCGGCGTGAGCGGTGATTGTTATGACCGCTACCTGGTGCGGGGTGAGGAGATGAAGCAGTCGATCCGGATCGTGAAACAGGCGGTCGCGAAGTTCCCGTCAGGAGATTGGTATGCCTCGGATGCGAAAAAGATCTTTGCGCCGCCCAAGGCAACGATTCTGACCAAGATGGAGGAGCTGATCCAGAATTTCATGCTGGTCACCGAGGGCCCGCAGATGCCCGCGGGCGAGGTGTATTTCGAGGCTGAGAATCCCAAGGGAGCGCTTGGCTTCTTCGTGGTGTCGCGGGGTGGAGGTGTTCCGTGGAGGTTGAAGATCCGGTCACCGTCGTTTTGCAACCTCTCCATCCTGCCCAAACTGTGTGTGGGAGCCATGGTATCAGACGTCGTTTCGATCCTTGGCTCCTTGGACTTTGTCATGGGGGAATGCGACCGATGAACGCGCCAACCTGCAGGCACAGCCATTCCGTCAGTCTGATGCGGTGCCATCGGGCCAGTCAGGCGGTAGGCTGCCTCCTTTGAAACTTTTCCTGTGAACCTGAAACCTGAAACGCTGGCACGGATAGACGAAGTCATCCCGCATTACGCTTCAAAGCGCAGTGCAACGCTTCCCTTGTTGCATCTCATTCAGGAGGACGTCGGTTGGATTTCCAAGGAAGCGATCGAGTGGGTGGCCGCGAAACTCGAGCTTCAACCGATCAATGTCTATGAGGTTGTCACGTTCTACCCGATGTTTCGGCAAAAGCCGATTGGCAGGAGGCACATAAAAGTTTGTCGCACGCTTTCCTGCGCCCTCATGGGAGGATACAAGACATGCGAGACGTTTGAGAAGGAATTTGACACCAAGATGGGAGAAGTCTCCCCCGATGGTGAAGTCACCGTGGAGTTCGTGGAATGTCTCGCGAGCTGCGGCACCGCGCCGGTCGTCATGATCGACGACGAACTCCACGAAAACGTGGATTCGGCCAAGGCGAAACACCTGTGTGGACAGATCAAGGCGGAGGCTTCGCAACGCAAGACCTGAGCGGTTTCCGAAGGCAATCACCCTGCATACCAGCCCCCTGCAATCGTTTCCAGAAATGTCAGCTCCAGAACAACGCCGCATGATCTTCAAGCACATCGATGAGGTGGGTTATACCCCTGACATCGACTGCTACCTGCGCCATGGCGGCTATGAGATCCTCAAGAATGCGGTGACGCGCAAGCCTGAGGAGTTGATCGACCAGGTGAAGAAATCCGGACTGCGCGGACGCGGAGGAGCCGGGTTCCCGTGCGGGGTGAAATGGGGACTCGTTGATCGCAAGAGCGGCAAGCCGATCTACCTGATCGTCAATGCCGACGAATCGGAGCCGGGTACGTTCAAGGATCGCTACATCATTCATCAGGACCCTCATCAGCTTATCGAGGGTACCATGATTTCGTGCTTCGCGAACAATGTGAAGCAGGCCTACATCTACATCCGCGGCGAGTTTCCGATTGGTGCACGCATTCTTGAGCAGGCGATTGCCGAGGCACGACGGCACAATTTTGTGGGACCAAACATCCTCGGGACCGGCTACGGCTGCGAAATCTACGTTCATCGCGGCGCGGGGGCCTACATTTGCGGCGAGGAAACCGGTCTTATTGAGTCACTCGAGGGCAAGCGAGCCTATCCGCGCATCAAGCCCCCGTACTTTCCGGCAGTGCTTGGCCTGTACCAGTGCCCGACGATCGTGAACAACGTGGAGACGTTGTGTCACGTGAAGCATATTGTCGAAATTGGCGGTGAGGCGTATTCGAAAATCGGAACTCCGAACAATACGGGCACCCGTATTCTCTGCGTATCCGGGCACGTCAGGAAACCGGGCTACTATGAGTACGAGGTCGGCAAGATTACATTGGGTCAGTTGTTGTACGACGTCTGTGGTGGTCCGCTTCCAGGCAGGACCTTCAAGGCCATCATCCCGGGTGGTTCCTCGGCCAAGGTGTTGAAGGTCGGTGAACGCTACAAGGGGAAGCGCAAGGTGGGAGCCGAGATGGTCGACTACGATTGGGGGATCGAGGATGTGCCGATGGACTTTGACAGCCTTGCGATGATTGGATCCATGGGAGGATCGGGAGGCGTCATTGTCATGGATGACAGCGTCAACATGGTCGAGGCGCTGGCCAACATCAACGCGTTCTACTCGCACGAAAGCTGCGGTCAGTGCACGCCCTGCCGCGAGGGCTCGTTGTGGATGAAGAAGATCACGAGCCGAATGGTGTATGAGGAGGCTCGAGCGGAGGATGGTGCCCTGCTCAAGAGTGTGGCCGATCAGATAGCAGGCCGCACGATCTGTGCCTTTGGAGAAGCCTGTTCGTGGCCGACCCAGAGTTTCATCGCCAAATTTGGCGATGAGTTCAAAGGATACTCGGAAACCAAGAAGCAGCCCAAGGTTCCCGACTCCCTTGAGCTCATCTGAACAAGCGATTCCTCACGACCGGAAGTATTGCCGAAATGATCCAACCTGCCAAACCGGACCTCGTCACTGTCAATATCGACGGCAAGGAGATCGCCGTGCCCAAGGGCACCAATGTGATTGACGCCGCCCGTCAGGTCGGAGTGGACGTTCCGCACTACTGTTACCATCCAAAGCTCAGTGTGGTTGGCAATTGCCGCATGTGTCTTGTCGAATTGGGTATGCCAGCCGTGGACCCCGTGTCGAAGGCCCCCATCATGGATCCGGCTACGGGCAGGCAGAAGGTAAACTGGATCCCCCGCCCTCAGATTGGCTGCGCCACCTATGCGTCGCAGGGGCTGCATATCCGCACTCAGACGGCGCAGATCAAGGACTGCCGCGAAGGGGTCACCGAGTTTCTCCTGATCAATCATCCGCTGGATTGCCCCATTTGCGACAAGGCGGGCGAGTGCATGCTGCAGGAGCAATCAACCGGCTATGGCCGTGGATATTCCCGCTTCATCGAGAACAAGAACGTCAAGCCGAAGCGCACGCTTTTGGGCCCGAGGGTTGTGCTCGATGACGAACGCTGCATCCTGTGTTCGCGCTGCATCCGTTTCTGCAAGGAGGTCGCGAAGGATGACGTCCTTGGTTTCATCGACCGCGGCAGCTATTCCACGCTCACGTGCTATCCGGGCAAGGCGCTTGAGAACAATTACTCGCTCAACACGGTGGACATTTGTCCGGTGGGCGCACTGACCTCGACGGACTTTCGCTTCAAGATGCGTGTCTGGTTTCTCAAGCAGACCAACAGCATCGATACGGAGTCGTCGGTCGGCGCGAACACCGTTGTCTGGTCCCGCGAGGGAGTGATTCATCGCATCACCCCCCGTCGGAACGACGAGGTCAACGATACCTGGATGGCGGATAGTGGCCGCCTGCTCTACAAGGCTGTTGGCGCTGAGAATCGACTGGCCAGCAAAGAGACGCTGGATGCATTGATTGCATCGGCGGCCGATGTCCTGACGGATGCTGAGGGGGCGATTGCGGTGGTGGGATCCGGAAGAAGCTCGGTTGAGGAACAGTTCCTGACCCGCAAGCTTGCGGATGCGGTGAAAGCCAGGGTTTTCCTGGTGGCTCGTTCGGGAGCGGGTGACGGCATTCTGATTTCCAGCGACCGAAATCCCAATGTGAGGGGTGCGCTGATAACCGGGCTGATTGATAAGCTGCCTTCGGAACGGCTCGACACCTTGGCAGGTGGGATCGATTCAGGGGAGATCAAGGCCGTCATATCGGTTGGTGAGGACCTTACCTCCGCGGGAATCACCCCCGAACAGTTGGGGAAGATTTCGATCGTCCATTTTGGAACCCATGCCAATTCCACGTCGGATGCAGCCAAGGTGGTTGTTCCAACGCTGACGGTCTTTGAAAAGGCAGGCACGTTCGTCAACCAGCAGTTCCGCTTGCAAAAGTTCGCCAAGGCTGTCCCTGCAAAGCCGGGCATGCATGACGATCTTGACGCGCTCTCGCGTTTGACTGCGGCCATGGGTGGTGCAAGCCTGCCGTCGGATTTGCATGAGTTGTGGGAGGTGCTGACCAAGGAACTTCCGGCGCTTGCGACAACGACCTATCGCACGCTTCCTGAGACGGGTCTTCTGCTGGATGCAACGCCGTGGTCGGGCTTGCGCTTTCCGGAGGGAGAGACCCTGCATTTCAAACCGGCTGCGTCCGAAGAAGGAGTGAAGGCTTGAGGCTCTGCGCTCTCCGCGTGCGACGAATGGACTTCCGCTGACTCAATCATGGATCTCTCAATCTACTTCAATCTGCCGCTCTGGCTTCGTCTCGCCATCCAAGGCGCGGCCGTGATTGCGGTGCTGTTCCCGATCGCAGCGGCGTGCTCGATGGCTGAGAGGAAGATTTCGGCGTGGATTCAGGGACGTCCAGGGCCCAACCGAACCGTGCCTCCGTTTCTTGCGGGCATTCCCATCATCGTACCCATCCTGCAGAATCTCGGGCTCTTCCAACTGGCAGCGGATGGCGGCAAGTTTGTATTCAAGGAGGACCCGATACCCGGGCATGTGAACAAGCTCTACTTTGTCCTCGCGCCGATCCTTTCGATGATCCCGGCGCTGACGACGATCTCGGTGGTGCCCTTTGGTGCCTATTTCGACAAGGCGGGGGAGCTTGTGCCAATCATTCTGGCCAACGTGGATGTCGGATTGCTCGCCGTCTTTGCTGTCGCATCGCTCGGAGTCTACGCGATCATTCTCGCGGGCTGGGCATCCAATTCGAAATATCCCTTCCTGGGCGCAGTGCGTGCATCCGCGCAGCTCATTTCGTATGAGCTTTCGATGACGCTTTCGGTGCTTCCCGTGTTTCTGTGGGTCAACGTACCCGGAGGCATGGGGACGCTGAGCCTCTTTGATGTCGTCCAGAGTCAAAGTCAGCCGGGTCTTTGGGGAGGCATGTGGTATGTATTCCTCATGCCGGTCTCAGCCTTTGTTTTCCTGGTGGCTCTGTTTGCCGAAACGAATCGACTCCCGTTCGACATGGCCGAGTGCGAGGCAGATCTTGTCGGAGGATTCCACACGGAATATGGGGCGTTCAAATGGTCCCTGTTCTTTGTCGCCGAATACTGTCACATGATTGTGGGTTCGGCAGTGTTTGTGCTCCTTTTCCTGGGAGGATGGAACCCATTGCCGTGGATCCCGCTGTCAATGGTTTCGGACTGGCTCTCGCTGGGCGACAACCCCGTGTTGCTGGGAGCACTGGCAACGGTGCTGTTTATCGGAAAAGTCCTCTTCTTCATTTTCTTTTTCATGTGGGTCCGATGGACGTTGCCGCGTTTTCGTTATGACCAAGTCATGAAGATCGGCTGGCAGAAGCTGCTGCCATTATCGATCGGCAACCTGGTGTTTTACGCCGTCGTGATCGCATTGCTTGAGCGATTCTGACCCATGCATCCGTGTTCACCTGCCTCCTCCGCAACCCTCAAACCTCTTCTCCATGGCCATCATTCCTGTAGATCGTAGGCCGCTGTCGTTCGCCGAGCGGACTTATCTTCCGCAGATCATTTCGGGACTCTCGACGACCTGGAAGCGTCTGGTTGCCCCGAAAGAGACCCTTGAATACCCGGAGCAACGCCCGGAGATTCCGGCCAACTACCGCGGAGTTCCGACGCTGGTGAAGGATCCGCACGGGCGGGAAAAATGCGTTTCCTGCCAATTGTGCGAATTCGTATGTCCACCCAAGGCAATCCGGATCACGCCGGGTGACATCCCGGCTGACTCGGAGAATGCACACGTTGAGAAGGCACCGAAGGAATTTGAAATCGACATGCTCCGCTGCATTTTCTGCGGCCTGTGCCAGGAGGTTTGTCCCGAGGAGGCGATCTGGCTGCAGAAGCAGTATTCGATGACCGGATACACCCGGGCGGAAATGGTGAACGACAAGCAACGCCTTTACGAACTGGGCGGCACATTGCCGGACGATCATTTCAAGTGGGACCGCAAGAAGGAGGCTGAAGAAGCGGCTGCACAAGGAGGACATCACTGAGGCCCTCTATTGCAGGCCTTCAGGTTTCCAAAACGATTTTATCTCATGGCACCGCTCCTGTTCTATCTCCTGTCCGCTCTGGTGCTTGGCACGGCGCTCTTGGTCGTGACGAGCAAGAACGCGGTCAACTCTGCCATGTTTTTCCTGATCAGTCTCCTCGGTACCGCCGGCCTGTTTGTGCTTCTAGACGCATTTCTGCTGGCGGCGGTCCTGGTGCTTGTCTACGCGGGCGCGGTTGTCGCGCTGTTTCTTTTCATCATCATGCTTCTGGGGATGAAGGGAGGCGAGAGGCCGCCGCTTTCGCACTTTGCGGTGCTGGCGAGTGTGGTCGCTGCAGCCATTCTTGGCGTTGGTGTGCTGAGCTTTGTAAAACACGGTCAGATCACAGCCTCCATCGCGGATGCTGCGGTGCCTGCGACGGGTGCAGTGCTCAAATCCTATTCGGCGCAGCTTTTCACGACCTATCTGCTCCCGGTGCAGGTCGTGGGCTTCCTGCTGTTGATCGCCATGCTTGGTGTCATCGTGCTCAGCAAACGGTTTGAAGGCATGGAGGAATCCAAATGAGCGTCACCCTCAATGATTATCTGCTGGTGAGCGTGCTGATGTTTGTCGTCGGCTTTTTTGGGGTGCTCATGCGGAGAAACACACTGATCGTATACATGTGCCTTGAGCTGATGCTCGTGGCAGCGACCCTCGCACTCGTCGCATTCTCGCGCTACAACCGGACGATGGACGGCAATGTCTTTGTGTTCTTCATCCTCACGGTGGCTGCGGCGGAGGTTGCCGTTGGCCTCGCAATCATCGTTGCCCTATTCCGGCGGCGCCACACGGTGCAGCTCGATAAACTGAACGCACTCAAGAACTGATAAGCTGCCCGTGCCGACGAACAAAGTCCTGCTGAAATTCTGACTCCATGGAGCCCTATCAATTTGCGATTCTTGTCCTCTTGGCGCCGATGGTGTCCGCCCTGCTGATCGCGCTCATGTCGAGGAAACAAGGAGCCATCGCTTCGGTCATATCGGTGCTCGCAGCCGGAGTGGTTGCGGTCATCGGGCTGAAGTTGACGATAGGGGGGGAACGCTTCACCTGGAATGCCCCTTGGCTTGATGTCGGAAGCTTCACGCTTTCGATCGGATTTCTTTTTGATGACCTGTCGGCGCTCATGTTGGCCATTGTCGGCCTGGTTGGCCTTGCGGTGCATGTCTTCTCGATTGGCTACATGCATGACGATGCAGCAAAGGCGCGTTATTTCGGCGGCCTTTCGCTCTTCATGTTTTCGATGCTGGGCATTGTTCTCGCGAACAATCTCTTCATGATTTTCATCTTCTGGGAACTGGTGGGCTTCAGCTCCTACGTTCTCATCGATCACTATCACGAGCGGCAGTCGGCTGCGGAAGCCTCGAAGAAGGCGTTCATTTCAAACCGGGTGGGCGATGTCGGTTTCATGCTGGGCATCCTCTGGTGCTACTGGTCGCTGGGGACGGTCAACCTTGCGGAAATCAGCTCTGCGGTGGAGGGTGGCGCGGCGGTGACCGCAGGGATTCCTTTGCTTCTATTCTGCGGGGCCGTCGGCAAGTCAGCGCAGATACCCTTGCAGGTGTGGCTTCCCGACGCGATGGAAGGTCCCACTCCAGTTTCGGCATTGATTCACGCCGCGACCATGGTGGCAGCGGGTATCTTCATGCTGTGCCGGATCGAGCCGCTCTTTGTGGCTGCACCGCAGGCGCTCTCGGTAGTGATGTGGGTTGGCACAATCACGGCCGTCTATGCGGCATTCTGTGCAATCGTGCAGAATGACATCAAGAAGGTGCTGGCCTATTCCACGCTGTCACAACTCGGCTACATGGTCGCAGCCTTCGGCCTTGGCTCCCTTCGTGTCGCGCACGGTGAGGACTCCGTTCATTCGGTTGTTATCGCCGCCGGCGCGGGCGCTGCGATGTTTCATCTTACGACGCATGCCTTTTTCAAGGCGCTGTTATTCCTCGGATCAGGCTCGATCATTCATGCCTGTCATCATGAACAGAATATTTTTCGGATGGGTGGATTGAGGAAACTGCCTGTTACCTTCTACACTTTCACCCTCGCGGTTCTGGCGATCATCGGTGTGCCTGGTCTGGCAGGCTTCTTTTCGAAGGATGCAATCCTCTATCTGGCGCTCGCAAACAACAAGGCAGTGTTTGTCATCCTGGCCATCACTGCGGTCCTGACTGCGTTTTACATGATTCGGATGTGGAAGCTCGTCTTCCTTGGTGAACCGCGCAGTGACGAAGCCCGGCATGCCCACGAGAGTGGCCCCAGCATGACAATCCCGCTGGTGGTGCTTGCGATCCTCGCCGTCATCGGTGGCTACGGTGTCGTTTATGGCAGGCTGGCCGGTGATTACCTCGCCCTTGTTCCCCATGCGCATGGCAGGGAGCATATCGTTGTGTTGGTCACGAGCATCGTTGTCCTTGTGGTCGGCGCCCTGGCCGCATACCGGTACTATCCGTCATTGGATCGCGATGCCTTGGCTACACGCTCGCCCGGTGTCTTCGCCACCCTGAGGCTTCTCAATGAGTCGTTTGACGGAATCTACGGCTACTACATTCAGAAGATTCAGCAGCGATTTGCGATGCTGCTCAATTTCCTTGAGCAGATTTTCCTGTCAGGCCTCGCGGTTCGCGGCTTCGCGTGGGTGGTGGGGCTTTTCGGGATGGGTGCACGTGCGCTTCACGTGGGCAGTGTGAGTGCCTATGCCTACTGGTTCCTGATCGGAGTTGTGTTTCTCTGGGTCTTCGCGGGTGGATGGTTTTGATTTCAATGAACAACCGGATGCCACCTTTCCGTACCAACTGCATCACGCGATAACATGATGTTAGACCATTTGCTCTTGCTCGCCATTGGAGTGCCGCTCGCGGTGGCTGCCTTGATCTTCTGCGGAACGCCCAAGCGGCATTCGGTGAAGCTCGCATACCTGGGCTTTGGTCTTCCTGCCCTGATCGCACTTTTTGCATGGGTCTCATTTCCGGAGAACCTGGGCGACCGGTATGCCTACCTTGCGAGTTATGACACGGGGCTTGGCGCCCTGGGAATCAAACTTACGCTGGGCCTGAACGGGATCTCACTGCCGATGTTTGTGCTCGCGGGCGTTGTTGGCCTGGCAGCGGGACTCTATGCCATCCAATCCGGAGCGGAACGCCTGAAGATCTATTTGGCGCTGCTTCTCGTGATGCATTCCGGCCTCATGGGAATGTTTGCGAGCGTGGATGTCTTTTTCCTCTATTTTTTCCACGAACTCGCGTTGATTCCCACTTTCATCATGGTCGGCATCTGGGGCGGGCGCGATCGCAACTATGCGGCGATGAAGATGACAATCTACCTCACGCTTGGCGCGATGCTGTCGCTGATTGGATTGATTGCTGTCTACGTCCAGAGCGACGCAGGCAGTTTCAGTCTGATTGAACTGCGCCAGACAATACAGACGGCACCGTTTTCCATCACTGTCCAGAAATATGGTTTTGGGCTGCTGATGTTTGGCTTCGGTATTCTGGTATCGCTCTGGCCCTTTCATACGTGGGCGCCGTTGGGTTACGGTGCGGCGCCGAGTTCGGCGGCGATGCTGCACGCCGGGGTGCTCAAGAAGTTTGGCCTCTATGGTTTGATACAGGTTGCGCTGCCGCTTCTGCCGCTGGGTGCATTGCACTGGAGCGGCTGGCTGACGGTGCTCGCGCTGGGCAACATCCTTGTGGTGGGTTTCGTGACGATGGCGCAGCGCGATCTGAAACAGGTCATCAGCTATGGATCCGTCATGCATATGGGGTATGCGTTTCTGGGTGTCGCGTGCGTTTCAACGATCGGTGCTGGCGGCGCGATCCTGATGATGCTGGCACACGGGTTGTCGGTGGCGCTTTCGTTCCTGCTGGCAACGAGCATCCATCATCGCACACAGACGTTTGACCTGAATGAAATGGGAGGACTCGCACAAAAGGCGCCAGTGCTCGCGGCGTATTTTGTTGCGGCGACAATGGCGACCATCGGCCTTCCCGGGATGGCCAATTTCTGGGGCGAGCTGACCATCTTTGTTGCGGTCTGGAAATTTTCCCCATGGGCTGCTGTCGGTGCTGTATGCGGTGTTCTTATTACCGCCATCTTCGCGCTTCGGGCAACGGCCAAGGTGTTTTTTGGGCCGCAATCGGAAGCGTTGGCGAAGTCCTCAACCTTTATCCCGGTCGTCGATTTACGATGGAGCGAACGGGTGCCGGCATTGATCCTTTTGGCGATGCTGCTCCTGGTTGGGTTCTGGCCGAAGTCGCTCTCGACACACCTCAATGGCACCCTGGAAGCGATTTATCCCGCTGTGGAATCGCAGCTGGCAGCAGTAGCCCAGAAATGATCTCAGCAAGCCACCGGAATTCGACACGATGAATCTCGACCTTCTGCAAGCTGCTGCCGCCAAGAACAACTGGGGAGCGATCCTGCCCGAACTTCTATTGGGATTGCTTGCCCTGTTCCTGCTCATTTTGGAGATCTTGCTTCCCAAGAAGCGCCACGGCGCGATACCAGCCATCGCGATTCTCGGCCAGATCGCAATCCTGGTTGGAACGCTTGGAAATCTCCGCTCGGGTTGCCTCGGTACTGAAACGTTCGGAGGCCTGCTCCAGCACGACATGCATGGGCAGTTCATGCGGGTCTTCTTCCTGATCACATCAGTCCTTGTGAGCATTCTCGGGGTACCGAGCCTCGCGAAGCAACAGGTGCCGCGCGTCGAGTTTTTCCATATCGTGATCGTGGTTACGGGCGCGATGATGTTGTTGGTCCAGAGTCATCATTTTGTGATGCTCTTTGTGGCGCTTGAGACAGTCACGATCGGCTTCTACATCCTCGTGAGTTATTTCCGATCGAACCCGTTGTCGCTTGAGGCCGGTTTGAAGTACCTTGTGATGGGTGCGCTGAGTTCGTCGCTTTTGCTGTTCGGAATCGTTTTCCTCTACGGTGTGGTTGGGAATCCGGAATTGTCACTTCCGGGCGCGGCGTCATCTGCGATGGATTTCACTTCAATACGTCAATTCCTGGAGGCCCATCCCGACAACTTTCTCGCGAAAGTGGGCATCGTCCTCGTTCTCGCGGGAATTGCATTTAAGATTGGAGCTGTACCGTTCCAAATCTGGATCCCTGATGTCTATCAGGGGGCTCCGACTCCGGTGACTGCACTATTGGCAGTTGGTTCGAAAGCAGCTGGATTTGCCGTGTTGCTCGTTCTTACGGGGGTATTCGCACCGTATCGGACGCTGGTGGTGCCAGTCCTTTCGGTGATGGCGGGAGCCACCATACTTTTTGGAAATCTCGCGGCTCTGACCCAGTACAATGTCAAGAGGCTGATAGGATTGTCTGGAGTGTCACACGCGGGCTATCTGCTCGTGGGTGTTGTTGCCGCCTACCATGATCCGATGGCGGTTGGTGCCGTATATTTTTACCTCCTGGTGTACCTCATTGCGTCATTTGCAGTGTTTGGGGTCATGACATATGTCTGCGGCGAGAATGATGCCGATCAGGAGCTTGAGCACTATGCGGATCTCGCAAAGGCGAATCCGTTTCTCGCGGTTGTGCTGGCAATCGGCCTGGGATCCCTGGCAGGAATTCCTCCCCTCGCGGGCTTTATCGGCAAATTGCTTGTCTTCGTTGCAGCCTATCACGCCGGCCTGTATGTACTGCTCGGCATAGCCATTGTTGGCGTGGTGATCTCGATCTACTATTACTTCGGCTGGATCAAGGCTGCGGTATTTCCCTTCTGGAGCGGGAAACGGGCTGCTGAAGGAGTCTCTCAAGCGAGCCCGCGTCTGCAGGTGGGCTTTCTCTTCAAACTTGTGCTTGGAGGACTCACGATTGCGACGGTCATTCTGGGGGTTTACCAAGGCGGACTTATTCTTTGGCTGGCGGGACGATAACTAAACTCCCAGGCGACGGGGCCGTTGGCGCCGCGGCAGTCTGGGCAAAAATCGGATGACCGCAGGGAGGCTGCTTTTTTTGGCTGACTCCGCGCACGGGCCTCCTGTCTGCTGAAGCCGTATGCGAATTACCGGTCTCGCGTTGGTGCCTCCTCCAAGTGCGGCAGATTTGCCCAAGGTTACACCCGAGTTGCTTGCTTCCGTGCTTGCGCGGTATTCGCGAAGCAACGAAGGACTGTCGGCGATACTCGAAAAGGTTGATGTAAACCAGCCTGACGCATCAATTGATCGAATCCTCAAATTTGTTGACTACGGCCACGCATCAATCGGCGGGCTGACGGGTGGGCTCGCGGTCGCCATTGACGGTGTTTCGATGTGGCTCGCCTACAAGATCTTTGAGGTGGCCCAGATGGCAGATGGACAGGAGTCCTCCACGCGGTACATCACGATGGATGCAGGCAATCTGCCCGCGGCAGGAGAACTTGGCATCCCGGAGGACCTTGCCCCGCGATGGAACGAGGTCATGCAGCGGGCATTTGAGAGTTATCACGCGGAGTATCGCCGACTCGACCAATTGTCCAATGCCGAGCCGCAGCGCGTCAGGCTTCCTTCCGGAGCGACTCCTGCGATGGCCAATCGTATCCGCAAGAACTACGCACTTGATCGTGCACGATATTTTGTACCTTTCGCGACTCGGACAAACGTCGGGTTGGTGCAGAGCTCGCGAATGTGGGCGCACACAGTGCGGTACCTTGATTCCCTCCCGCATGTTGAGGCACGGCAGGCAGCAACGCTCATTCGGGAAGAATTGATGAAGCAGTCCCCGAGACTGATGAGGCATAGTTTTGCGGATGGATCGTACGCCGAGCAGTCGCGCCAGGAGTTGCAGACAAGCCTGCGATTGGGGCTTCAGAGGCTTTCAAGCTGTCGACTTGAGGATGAGGTATGGGTCAGGGTTGATAGGGAGACGCCGCCCTGGTTGACCGAGGATCAATCGGTGGGCGAGGCACTTCGCCACCGCGCGAATCGCTATGGGTGCCAAGGTACGGCCACGCGTCGCATGCGAGTCACGTTTGCTTGGAACAACCTAGCCCTTGCAGAACTGCGAGACCTCAACCGGCACCGCACGGGCAATCGATACACGCCGCTGATTCAGGCGGGGTTTTATCTTCCACCCGAGATCTCAATGTCGGAATATGAACACTTGCTGGCTGAACAGGCGCAATTGGCACATGAGCTCATGCGGCGCGGTTCACCGGCTTATGTCTATTCGTTGCTCCTGGGTGCGCAGACTCCCTTCGAGCACAGCACCCACGCGGACAAGTTCATCTATGAGGCCGAACTCCGCACCGGCATGGGTGCGCACTTTCGATATGCTGAGCACCTTAGTGCTGCATTACATGAATTTTTCAGGCAGGTCCCGGAAGCGCAGCAATGGGTGGTTGAGGGAACAGCCGAGCCCGAGTAAGAGAATTTTACGCTCAGACCATGTCCTGGTTCAACAAGCTTGAGAAGCGTCTGTCGCCTTTCGCCGTTCCCCATTTGACACTCTTCTTGGTGGCGGGGCAGGCGTTCGTCTATGTGACGACAATGCTGGGGCTGTTGGATGCGGGTCGTCTGGTTTTCTACCCTGCACTCGTGCTTGGAGGTGATTGGTGGAGGGTATTCACCTTCGTCGTTTATCCCCCGGGTGGGCACTGGTTGTTTGTGGCAGTTGCACTCTATTTTCTCTATTTCACCGGCAATGCACTCGAACAGGCATGGGGTGCGGTTCGCTACAATCTCTTTTTGTTGGTTGGCTTTCTGCTGACGGTGTCGGCTGCATTTGCGACACCCTACACGGCGGCATCCAATCTCTTTGTGGGCGGATCCATCTTTCTCGCCTTTGCCCACATGTATCCCAATTTCACGATGTACGTATTTTTCGTGCTGCCGATCCAGATCAAGTGGCTGGCGCTTGTGGCATGGATTGGCTACGTGTGGCAATTTGCGGTGGGAGGACCGGCTCAGCGTCTGGCGATCGCAGCGGCCTTGATGAATTTTTTCCTTTTTCTTGGGCGGGACATGTGGATGTCGCTCAAGCAAGGAAAGCGGCGACTGCAGAATGAGTCACGGCGCCTGTCCGAAGAGCGGGAGGGTCCGAAAGTTCGCCATCGCTGTATTGTTTGCGGAAAGACAGACCTTACAAATCCCGAGATGGATTTCCGGTACTGTTCGAAGTGTGCTGGCGAGCAATGCTACTGCCCTGAGCACATTCGGAATCATGAGCATGTTTTGACCGCAAACGATGCCAAGCAGTAGGCGAAGAACGAAATCTGGGCGGTCGCGCGACTCCGCTTCCGGGAGGGATGAGAGGCGTACTGGCACGAAATCGAACGGCATGCCGGTCGCCCGCAACCGAAAAGGAACGATGACGCTTCCTCCGACAACTCAGCTCGTAACGCTCGCTGAATGGCTCACGTTTGCCGAAAAGCTGTATGGGGCGCTTGGCCTCTCATTGGGCCAGATTTCCGATTCGGCACATGATGAGGCGCTCTACCTTTTCCTGCATGTACTGGGTTGGCCATTGAATGGGAATGTCTCGTTGTTGGGCAAGCGTCTGAGTCCACAACAGCGCATTGCACTTCGAAACGTACTGGAACGCAGGGCCGTGCAGAAAATGCCGGCAGCCTACATTACCCGCGAGGCATGGCTGAACGAACACAGGTTCTATGTGGATGAACGGGTGCTGATTCCGCGAAGTTATTTCCTCGAGGTGATTCCGCACATGCTTGATCGCTGGCTGCCCGAGAAACTGCGAGTGAAGCGAGTGGTGGATGTCTGCACCGGTTCGGGGTGCCTGGCGATTCTTCTTGCGCACCAGTTTCCAAAGGCGCGCGTCGACGCAATCGACCTTTCGACTGGTGCGTTGGAGGTTGCTGCTATCAATGTTGGCGAGCACTGCCTCGGCGGAAGGGTGTGCCTTTTCAAAAGTGATGTGTTTGAGTCGGTGCAAAGACCGAAGGATGGGTACGACCTCATCATCAGCAATCCACCCTATGAACCATCCGCTTTGTGCGATCGATTGCCGGACGAGTTCCTGAAGGAGCCGCGCCTTGCTCTTGATGGGGGTGCTGATGGATTGGGCATCATTCGGAAGTTGATTGCTCAATCTGCGGATAGGCTTTCACCGAAGGGAGTTCTGCTGATCGAGGTGGGAGGTCTCAAAGAGGCAATGAACAATGAGTATGCCCATTTGGGCCTCGAATGGCTCCCGTCGCAGGATGGTGCGAACTGCATTTGCGCCATCGAGGCCAGGCGCCTTTGCTGAAAGGCGCTGAACGAAGCTGAGAAATGCCGCTTACTTTCCCGGTGGGATGCGATTACGTTTCCTGGGCTATGAGCGCAGTTTGATGAGAAGATCCTTTGCTTCGACGGTATCCCCGACCCCCACATTGAGTTCGGCCACAATGCCCGACACCGGTGCATAGACGGTTGTCTGCATCTTCATCGCTTCCATCATGAGCAGCTTATCGCCCTTGGATACCCTTGCCCCCAGCGAGGTTGAGAGCGCGGCGATCAATCCCGGGATGGGTGCGGCAAGCTGCAAGGGATCCGAAAGGTCAGCCTTCGGCCGAGCCTTGCTTTTTACAGCTACTGACTTGTCCGAGATACTCACTTCTCGCGACATGCCGTTGAGGTCGAAATTCAAGGTGCGCCGGCCGTCCTTGTCGGGATCGCCGACGCTCACCAGGCGGATGATTAGGACCTTTCCTTCCTCGATTTCGACATTGATTTCCTCCCCAGGCTTGAGTCCGTAGAAAAACGCCGGCGTTGGAAGGACGCTGACATTGCCGAATTCGCGCTGCTGCTTCAGGAAATCCCCGAAGACCTGAGGATACATCAAGTGTGAGTATACCTCGTCTGTTGAGAGTTCACGGCGGTATTTTTCGCCGAGCTCCTTGGCAATTCGTGAAAATTCGGCGGCGTCCCTTGCGTAGTCTGCTGCGGCTTTGGGTGCCGCGGCTTGGTCAAGTGCATTCTGATATTTCGCCTTGGCTTCGGTATATCGTGCTCCACCCAAAATGGCTTTCCAGACTGGTTCTGGCCATCCGCCCTCGGGCCACCCCAAACCTCCCATGAGCATGTCGATCACGCTTTCTGGGAATGGCATTGAGCCGGGCTCAAGGTTAACCACGTCCGCAGGGTTGATCCCGCGAGAGAAGAGAAAGAGTGCCAGGTCGCCTACGACCTTGGAGGAGGGAGTCACCTTCACGATATCACCGAAGAGGTCGTTCACCTCGGCGTAGGTTCGGGCGATTTCGGGCCACCGATGGGACATCCCCATGGCGGCCGCCTGCTCCTTCAGGTTCGTGTATTGGCCGCCTGGCATTTCGTGCAGATAGACTTCCGCAGAACCCGTGCGCGGTGCAGTGTCAAAGGGGCGGTAGTATTCACGCACCTGCTCCCAGTAATCCGAGTAGGCATTGGCTTTCTCGAGATTGAGCCCTGTGTCACGAGGCGTATTCTGGAGTGCGGCCACGATTGAATTGAGGTTGGGTTGGGCCGTGCTGCCGCTCATGGATGCGAGCGCCAGATCCACAATATTCACTCCTGCGTCCGCAGCCCGGAGAATCGACGCGGACGCAATTCCGCTCGTATCGTGGGTATGGAAATGAATTGGAAGCCCAACCTCCTGGCGCAGGGTTCGAACCAGCTTTTCAGCCGCATACGGACGGCACAGGCCCGCCATATCCTTGATGGCAAGGACATGGGCGCCCATACGCTCCAGTTCCTTGCCCAAACGAACATAGTAGGAAAGTGAGAATTTGTCGCGGCGTGGGTCGAGGATGTCGCCGGTGTAGCAGATTGCAGCTTCGCAGACCGCGTGGGTCGAATGCACTGCTTCCATTGCCGCACGAAGGTTTGGCAGGTAGTTGAGCGAGTCGAATATCCGGAAAATGTCCATTCCGGCCGCTGCGGCGTGACGGACGAATCCAGTTACGACATGGTCGGGATAGTTCGTATATCCCACCGCGTTTGCGCCGCGCAGAAGCATTTGAAGGCAGATGTTCGGGACGCGCTTCCGAATTTCACGCAGACGATCCCATGGGTCTTCGTTCAGGAACCGCATGGCAGTGTCGAACGTCGCCCCGCCCCACATTTCCAACGAATACAGGTTTGGCAGCGAACGGGCGACACCGTCGGCACATGCCAGAAGGTCGTAGCTTCTCACCCGCGTGGCCATCAGCGATTGATGGGCGTCCCTAAAAGTGGTGTCAGTAACAAGAAGAGCATTTTGCCGCATGGTCCAATCGGCAAAACCCTTGGGCCCGAGTTCGATCAGCTTCTGGCGCGTGCCTGGCGGAGGAGGAATCGAATGGTCATAGACAGGGGCAATCGCTGGAGACAGCGGTTTGCCCGGACGAAATCCCTTCGCGTGGGGATTTCCATTGACGATGACATTACCGAGAAAAGTGAGAAGCTTGGTGGCTCGATCGCGGCGGGGTTTGAAGGAAAAGAGCTCAGGCGTTGTATCGATGAGCGAGGTGGTTGCCTGACCTGACCTGAAGGTCGGGTGGGAAACTACATTCTCTAGGAAAGGGATGTTGGTCTTGACTCCGCGAATGCGGAATTCGCTGAGCGCGCGGCGCGCACGGTTTATTGCGATCTCATAGCTTTGCCCGCTGGTGATGGCCTTCACCAGGAGCGAATCGTAGAATGGAGTGATGACCGCTCCTGCGAATCCCATTGCTCCGTCAAGGCGAACTCCGAATCCTCCGGGCGAGCGGTATGCGAGGATGCGACCGTAATCTGGAACAAACTTGTTTTCCGGATCTTCGGTCGTGATGCGGCATTGAATGGCGTAGCCATTGCGTGGAACGTCTCCCTGAAGTGGCATGCCGACCTCGGGCGAATGAAGCGAATGGCCCTGTGCGATGAGTATCTGAGCGCGAACCAGATCGAGCCCGGTGATGACCTCAGTCACCGTGTGTTCGACCTGGATGCGCGGGTTCATCTCGATGAAGAACCATTCGTGCCTGTCCAGATCGTAAAGGAATTCGATGGTTCCTGCATTGTCGTATCTGATTTCTCGGGCGATTCGGGCGGCGGCGGCGCAAAGCTCCCCGATCACATCCGTTGGCAGACCGTAGCTTGGAGCTACTTCGACGACCTTTTGATGGCGTCGCTGAACCGAGCAATCGCGTTCGTGAAGATGGATTACGTTTCCGTGCTGGTCTCCGAGAATTTGGACCTCGATATGTTTTGCCCGAGAGATGAATTTCTCCAGGAAAACTGCGGGATTTCCGAAAGCGCGTTCAGCTTCGCCTTGTGCTTCATCAAGCAGGCTATCGAGGTCAGCAGCCTTGTGCACCACTCGCATGCCGCGTCCACCCCCGCCGAATGCGGCCTTGATGATGAGCGGGAATCCTATTGCTTTTGCGATTGCAAGTGCCTCAGTTCGGTCGGTAATGGGTTCACTGGTTCCAGCGAGTACCGGAACACCAATTTTTTTGGCTAGGGCCTTCGCTGCAGTCTTGTCGCCCATCATTTCGAGCAGCTCGGGGCGGGGGCCGATGAAAACTATTCCCGCACGATGGCAGGCTCGTGCGAATTCAGCATTTTCCGAGAGAAACCCGTAGCCTGGATGAATGGCATCAACCGCCTTCTCTTGGGCAGTGGCAACGATGCTTTGTATGTCGAGATACGCGGCAACCGGGCCCTTGCCTCTACCGATGGTGTAGGCTTCGTCGGCCTTGTAACGGTGAATGCTGAATCGGTCCTCGTGCGCGAAGACCGCAACGGTGCGCATTCCTAATTCTGTTCCAGCACGGAAGATTCTAACCGCAATTTCGCTGCGGTTTGCTGCCATGAGCTTT
>CAUJJL010000118.1 GCA_963205455.1 Verrucomicrobiota bacterium | reverse complement strand
GAGCCATGCGGGATCAATCGACCATTGGTAACGGGCTGTCAGCATTTCCACCACGGCATCAATCTGCGATTTTACCGGACGCGCGTAGCCAAAGACGCCGTGCGAGACGCGTTCCTTGAGCGCCTCGATGACTGCGGGAGGCGACACAAAATCCATGTCCGCGACCCAGAGCGGGAGGACATCCCGTCCCGCATACTTCTGCCACTTCTGGGAATCAGTGGCCCGACGTTCCGGACAGGATTCAAAATCAAAGGCGTTGGTCATGGCAAAGGAGGCGCAACGATACGGTTCAAACGAGGTTTGAACACGGATTTTTTCCACGAATTCCATGCTCTGATGCCCAGCCGAATCCAGTTTCTCTGGCAGGGTGTTTCGTGCGCCACGATTGCGTGGCGTCCGTCTATAATATGGAGTTCCCAGTTTGCTATAGAGTGGGTCTTTACTGCGCAACGTGTGACATGAAAGACGGCCATAATTGCACAGATGCATTCGCTAATGTTGCGTAAGTTTATTATCATCAACAACAATATGAGTGCGCAACGTTCGGCATCGAATGTGCATATACGGCGCTACAGAGGCAGCATCAACTTCCCAACAAGAAAACAAACCATCGATAAAACATCATGAGACTCGTTCGTTATAATTATCCAGCCTATCGCACCTATTCGCCTTCCACGACTGCATCGCGCAGTCCTTGGTACGGATTGGACGGTGAAATCGACCGGCTTTTCAATTCGGCATTTGGCGGTCTGACGCAGGCGTTTGGCACTGCATTCCCCGTGGATCTCTACGAGGACAAGGACAACGCCTATGTTCGCGCGGATCTGCCAGGAGTTTCCCGCGACGCCATTGAGGTGGATATGGTCGACCAGACGTTGACGATCAAGGCCACGCGCAAGCGTGGTGAAGGCGAGAATGCGGAAACCACGACCTTCAGTCGGGCGATCAGCGTTCCTGAGAATGTCCAGGCGAGCACCGTAAGTGCGGCCTACGAAAACGGAGTTCTTACCGTCACGCTACCAAAGAAGGAGGAAGCCAAGCCGCGGAAGATTTCCGTTCAGGTCGGCTGACCGCCTTCGGGCCATGGGCATCGCACAGCCGATGCTCGGGGCCCGCACCACTCACATTTACAATCATCAATCAATATCTACATCCCATGAGCCTGCTCCATTCCCTCCTCCCATCCTTCAATCGTCCGACCGACAAGGGCGGTGACCTCCATCTGGCTGACGCCACGGCTGTCCAGACCGTTCGACCATCCTATCGAGTTCAGGAAACTGCCGACGCCTTCACGGCAACAGTGCATCTTCCTGGAGTCACCAAGGATGGCCTGCAAATCAGCGCCGACGGCGATGAAATCGTGATCACCGGCAAACGTGGCTGGAAAGCACCAGAATCGTGGACATCGCTCTACCGCGAAAGCGTTGATACAGAATTCAATCTAACGCTCAGCCACGATGCGTCGGTCAACATTGACAAGATCAATGCGGAGCTTCGCGACGGTGTGCTCACGCTCACGCTGCCCAAGGCGGAGGCACTCAAGCCGCGCAAAATTGCGGTCGCCTAAGCAGACCTGCGAAGCCTGTCGGTTGCCGATCCGGCCATCTGGACCCGACCCTGCGAAGGGGTCGGGTTCTCATTTGTGTGCTCCGTGCAGGACCGTCTTGGGTTTTTCCTTGATGATCACGCTGGCGAGCACCGAGAGCAGCAACACGCCGCCGATGACGCCGAGTGACACCGTCGTATCGATGTGGTATTCGAAGTAGGTGATCAGCATCTTCACTCCGATGAATACGAGAATGAGTGACAGGCCGAACTTGAGGAAGCGGAAGAGCTGCATGATTCCGCTGAGCGCGAAATAGAGCGAGCGAAGCCCGAGGATCGCAAAAATGTTCGATGTGAGCGCGACAAAGCCGTCCCGGGTGATAGCAAGAACGGCGGGAAGCGAATCGAGTGCGAAGATCACATCGGTCGATTCCACAACGATCAGGACGACAAACAGGGGCGTCGCGATGCGGCGGCCGTTCAGTCGCGTGAAGAAGTGTCCGCCATCCATCGAGGAGCTCACCGGATAGATCTTTCGAAACAGCCGGACCGCGATGTTCTTCTCCGGGTGCATCTCCTCCTCGGCCCCCTTTGAGAAAGCCATCTTGATGCCCGTGTAGATGAGAAACGCGCCGAAGATGTAGATCACCCAGTGGAATCGGGCGAGCACGCTGACGCCCACGAGGATGAATACGGCGCGCATCGCGACGGCGCCCAGGATGCCCCAGAAGAGCACACGGTGCTGCCATTGGGCTGGGACCTTGAAATACGCAAAGACGAGGATGAATACGAAAACGTTGTCGACGCTCAGACAGAGTTCGACCAGATAGCCCGCCAGGAACTGCTGTGCGGATTCGCTGCCGCGCCAGAATTGCAGAAGCACGCAGAATGCGAGCGCGAGCCCCGCCCAGACCGCGCACCAGACGAGGGCCTCCTTAGTTGAAACGACATGCGAATCCCGATGGAACACCCCGAGGTCGAGTGCGAGCATGACGGCAATGAAGCCGAAGAATGCCAGCCACGCCCACATCGGCAGTGGCGGAAGATCCGAGAGAACAGCCAGAAGATTGGGCAGGATCATTGGATTTCGAGGATGTGCCCCTGAGGCGCGTTGCCGCAAGAGGGGAGTTGGGTCGCAGGGCTCCAGTGGGAACTTTTGCCTTTTTTGGATTTGAAACCGCTTTTCCCGGGTTTTTCGTCAAACAATCCTGTTTTCCATTCATGAATCGGTTCGTCGCTCTTTCTCTCTCATGCCTCCTCCTGGCGTTTTTCTTCG
>CAUJJL010000117.1 GCA_963205455.1 Verrucomicrobiota bacterium | reverse complement strand
AATTTCGGAATTCCCGCTTGCCAGAGGTGCGTGGACGGTGTGTTTTCGACCTTTTCCGCCTCTCGGGAGGCGGTAGTCAGCGGTTCCTTACCATCCTCTTCAACCTTCAACCTCGATCGCAAGGCGGCCCTTCTGGCCGACCTGTGTGTCGCTGTCAGTCGTTCGTTCAACGTCAGTTAGCCAGTCCGTTTCAGTCAGATACATCGATCAACTTCCATGAGCATCAGCATCTCGGTCAAAGACCTTCTCGACGCAGGCGTCCATTTTGGACACCAAACCAAGCGCTGGAACCCGCGTTCCAAGCCCTACATTTTCGATCACCGTCAGGGGATCACCATCATTGATCTCGGCAAGACGCATGCCGCCCTCGAAAAGGCGTGCGCATTCCTCGAGGATACCGTCGCCAATGGCGGCAATGTCCTGTTTGTCGGCACCAAGCGGCAAGCCAAGGACATCGTGCGCGAGGCTGCGGCCGCGACCTCCATGCCGTTCTGCGTCGACCGCTGGCTCGGCGGCACGCTCACCAACTACGAGACGGTCAAGCGCTCGATTGCCAAGTTCAAGAAGTTCCAGCAGATGGACACCTCCGGCGAACTCGGAAAGTTTTCGCGCAAGGAAGAGTCCGCCATCCGTCGCGAGATGGCGCGCATGCAACGCAATTTCGCGGGCATCGTGGATATGGGTGATCTCCCTGCCGCGCTGTTTGTCATCGATGTCAACCATGAGGCCATTGCCGTCGCCGAGTCCGATCGTTGCGGAATCCCGGCTGTCGCGCTGGTCGATACGAATTCCGACCCGACAACTGTCAAGTTCCCGATTCCAGGCAATGACGATGCCGTGAAGTCGATCCGCATCGTGATCGATGCCGTCGTCGCCGCCGTGCAAAACGGTCTGGCTCAGCGCGACTCGCGTCGTCAGGCGCGTGGCGTTGCGGACCTCAAGCAGGCGACGGCTGCTGTTGCCGCCGCAGTGGGAGTTGCCGCGACTTCCGCAGAGGCCTCTGCCGACACTGCTGACGCCACGCTTCCCGCGTCGGCGGCAGCGGAAATCGATGCCGATAGCGACGTCGAAGCGGGTGGCGATGGCGAAGTTGTTTCAGCACCGAAGAAGAAGGCCGCATCAACCCGCAAGAAGATCGCCGCGCCCCGCAGCGAATAAGCTGCTTCCCGTTCGGCATCGCCCACCGTTGCGGACCTCTCCGTGAAGAGAGGTCTGCGCGTCCTCGTTCAATTTTCTCTTTTCATTTTCAATGAGCACTCCCATCACCGCCCAAATGGTCAACGACCTTCGCGCCCAGACCGGCGCGGGTCTCATGGATTGCAAACGCGCACTCGTCGATGCCAATGGCAACGTCGAGGAAGCCATCACCATCCTCCGCAAGAAAGGAGCCGCGTCGGCTGCGAAGAAGGCTGACCGCACCGCCAAGGAGGGACTGGTCGAAAGCTACATCCATCTCGGCGGAAAGGTGGGTGTGATGATTGAGGTGAATTGCGAAACCGACTTTGTCGCCCGCAATGACGAGTTCCGCGCCTTCGTCAAGGATCTGTGCCTGCATATCGCGGCGGCGAGTCCACTCTACGTGACGCGTGACCAGGTTCCCGAGGCGGATCTGGCTTCGGAACGTGACATTGCCGCAGCCCAGGTTGCCGGGAAACCGCCTGCGGCGGTTCAGAAGATCGTCGAAGGCAAACTCGAGAAGTTCTACGCGAATGTCGTGCTCATGGATCAGCCGTTCGTGAAGCTCCCAGAGAAGTCCGTGAAGGAATTGATCACTGAAAAGATCGCGAAGACCGGCGAGAATATCCAGATCCGCCGCTTCACGCGTTATCAGCTCGGGGCCTGAGGAGTCGGCGCCTTTTGACAGGTGCGCGATCCGCGAGCGGTTCCACACTGCCTCGCCCAAATTGACAAAGACGCTTTCCCTTTGCGGGAAAGCGTTTTTATTTTGGACCCAGTCATGAGCGTCACCCGGAGTCAGATCATCAGCCGAGGATTTAGGATTCACTGCCCGAATTGCGGTTCGCCCGGGCTCTTCAAGGAAGGCAAGTGGTTCACCCTCAATCGGAGCTGCACGCGGTGTGGGCTTCGGTTTGAGCGCGACGAAGGAGGGTTTCTCGGGGCGATCTCCCTGAACTATGGCGTTACGGTTGTCTGTTTTCTCGTGCCTATCCTGGTGCTCTATCTCAAGGGAATCCTCTCGGGATTTACTGCGTCGCTGATAGCGGGCATTGGGGCGATCCTCGTGCCGATGCTTTTCTATCGCCATTCGAGAAGCTTCTGGCTGATGAACTATTACCTCGTGCTTCCGCAGCACCTTCCGGCAAACAGAAGCGAGCCTGTGCCCCCGGGGCAGGATGAAAATTCCTGATCTCGATGCCGCGTCGAGTGGCGTATGGTTCGCGAGGTGAGGGGTTCGCTCCCTTGCCAACGGGCGAATAAGACGCTCCATTGACGGCCATGCAGTTGCAGACGGTAACGGGCGCTCAAGGAGCGCTGCGCCAGACGGCGATCCGGGCGACCCTGAGGCAGAGTCGGTTGTTTTCAACCCTTGCTCCGGGAGACCTTGCGACTGTGGCCGAGAGCTGCGCGGTGCGCAGCCTGCAGCGTGGGGAAATGCTATTCAGGGAAGGGGAGAAGTCGGAGGGATTTTATGTGATGCAGACAGGGGCGGTGAGCATCTACAAGCTCACTCCCGACCGTCGCGAACAGATCATCTGTGTGTTTCATCCGCCCGAGAGTTTTGCGGAGGTAACACTCGCAACAGTCGACACGTATCCGGCCAACGGCATTGCGCTGGAGCCCAGTCAGGTGATCGTGGTGAACAAGTCGCGGTTTCGTGACCTGATCCGCCAGCAACCCGAGTTGTCGTTGCACATGCTGGGGGCGATGAGCCTGCACCTGAAGCATCTGTTGCAGACCATGATGGATCTCAAGAGCAGCCAGATCGAACACCGCCTTGCGGAGTGGCTGATGCGGCAGTCGCCCGCCGTGGCCCTGGGATGTCCGGTGAGCATTCACCTGCATCTGCCCAAGAAGGTGCTGGCCGGTCAGCTTGGCGTGACCAGTGAAACCCTTTCGCGCACGTTTGCGCGCTTTCGTCGAGAAGGCCTCATTCTGGTCAAGGGTTCGCACATCCAGATTCTCGATGCGCACGGTCTTGCTGCCTACGGCAAGGTGTAGTGTGGATGCGGCGGAACGATGAATTTTCGCCGCAATTCGTCCGGCGGCTTGCGATGCTGCCGATGCGCGATAAGCTGACGCCTTACCACGGAATCACCCATGAACGTCAAACTCGCTATCATCTATTATTCAACCTATGGCACCAACTTTCAGATGGCATCGATCGCGGCCGAGGCTGCGAAAAGTGCCGGAGCTGAAACGCGACTTCTGAAGGCGGCCGAGACCGTTTCTGCCGAGGTTGTGGCGCGGCAGGAGGGCTGGAAGGCCCAGGCGGACCGGAGTGCCCACATCCCGGTGGCGACTGCGGCTGACATGGAATGGGCGAATGCGTATCTGTTTTCGGCACCGACGCGATTCGGAGTCATGGCCAGCCAGATGCGTGCGTTCATTGATACGCTGGGCGGCACATGGGCGAAGGGAGCGCTCGCCAACAAGGCGGTCTCTGCGATGGCGTCGGCGCAGAACGCTCACGGCGGACAGGAGGCGACGATTCTTTCCTTTTACGCGACTGCCTGTCACTGGGGCTCCATTGTTGTGCCGCCGGGCTATACAGATCCGGTGCTCTTCAAGGTGGGCGGCAATCCCTATGGCTACAGCCACACCCAAGGGGCGGAGTTCACGCCTGATGCGAAGGCCGCAATCAGTCATCAGGCGAGGCGCCTGGTCAGTGTAGCTGCAAAACTCAACTGACCGTGGACGCGGTCAGAGTGATTTGAACCATTTCCTGGCCGTGGGCCGTCTGTGCGGACAGCCTGGCCAGCAGCAGGGCTGGCGTTTGTCCAGTCTTGTCGGAAACGCTGACTCACTATGCGGGTACGGTCAAACTGGCGGAGAGGGAGGGATTCGAACCCTCGGTACCCTTGCGGGCACGCCTGATTTCGAGTCAGGTACAATCGACCACTCTGCCACCTCTCCGGGCGGATGAACGGTTCACGCTAGGTGTCCCGCGGGAAAACGGAAGCCGAAATTTCAGGGGCGTTTCGCGTGGTGCAGTGGTCAGGGGACCTCGTAGATTTCGGCGAGTGCGACGCCGGTTGTGTCGAGTACTCCCGAAATATGGACCGTATACAGGCCGGGCGAAAGAGTCGCGACGAGGGCGGCGTCGCGACTGCCGGCGATGAGAGGAAAGGCGCCGGTGCTGGCTATGGCGCTGGCAGTCGTGGCATTGCCTCCCCAGTTGTCGTTTTCCGCAAGAACACCACCTCCGCTTGAGTAGATGCGGAGCTTCGGATCGACGAGAAAACCGGGCACTTTATAGTTTGCGAGGGTCGGTCCCACTCCGCGGAAGAGGAGTGTCTTGGGTGTGTCGCCGGTGATGATGAAACCGAGGATGAGAATATTGTCGCCCACGCCGACCTGATTGCGCGCCGAGAAGTTGATCAGGCGCGAAGGAGAGGTCAGGTTGTCGGCATCGTAAGCCTCAATGAGAACGACTCCCTCTGATCCCTGGTTGCCGCCTGCGTGGACGGTGTATCCCCCCGGGGTTACGGTTGCCTGCAGGGCGGCATCCTTTGATGCAAGCGGCAGGTCAAAGGCTCCCGCAGCACGCATCGCGGTGACGAGGGTGGTGCTGCCGCTCCAATCGTTGTTCGAGGCGATCGGGCTAGGGTTGTTGCCGGCATAGACGGCCATGGTTGGATCGGGCATGGCTCCTTGAACTCCGAGCGGGGAGAGCGTGGGTCCAATCACGCGCAGGATCAGATTCTTTGAGCCGGTGCCGCCGGAAACGAATCCGAGGATCAGCGTCTTTTCACCTGACCCGGCTGTGCTGCGTATCGAGAGGTTTGTCAGGCGGGATTCCACGCCGAGAACCGACAGGGTGACCGGCTCGCTGGTGATGCTTGCGGCGCTGTTTGAAACCGTGACGCGGAACTGGATGCCGTTGTGGAGCAGGGTCGTCGAAGCGATGCCCACGGTTGCGGTATTGCCGCCGGTGAAGGTCTGGGGCTGGTTTGCGACATCAAACCAGGTTCCGCCCGTCGGCAGGAGCGCCTCCCAACGGTAGGTCAGCGGACCCGTGCCCGCGGCGTTCACGGTGAAGCTTGCCGGCTTGCTGACGGTGACGGACTGGCTTGATGGGGGCGTGCTGATGGACGCAGGAATGATCAAGGCATTGACCGTAAGCAGCGCGGGTTGTGAGAACGCGGTCCCTTGACCGTTGGTGAAAGCGAGTCGGAATTGATCCTTGTTGAGCGCGAGCACCACATTGCTGAGCTCGAGGGTGGTTGTGTGCACGCCGGAGATGTCGAGCCCGTTCAGCAGGTTCACCCAGTTGGTCTGCCCGGCCGGAAGGCGCTGCCATTGGTAGGAAATCGGCGCGGTTCCGCTGGCCGTTGCGGTGAATGAAACCGACTGGCCGGCGGTGATGGTGCGCCCTGCCGGGTTGAGCACGGGCTGGGGCGGAGACAGCAGGGTTCCCTTTCGAAGGGTGCCTGCGGAATTGGTGAGATCGACATCGGTGATCCAGAGATCGCCATTTGACGCGACTGCCACACCCAAGGGGGTCTGAAATCTTGCGCTAATGCCGGTGCCATCCAAGGAACCTCGAACGACCGCAAGACCCGAGATGGTGGAGACATCGCCGGAGGGGTTGACCTTGCGGATCACGGCGTTGCTGCCATCGGCCACGTAGACGAAGCCGGCAGGGTCTACTGCGATGCCATTGGGGTAACGGAATCGGGCCAGCGTTGAAGTGCCATCGTTGCTGCCCACCTGGGTTGGCGCTCCAGCGAGGGTGGTCACGACTCCCGCGGGCGTGATTTTCCTGATCGTGCTGTTGAACGTGTCGGAAACATAGACATTTCCGGCTGCGTCGACGCCGATGCCCGTCGGGTTGTCGAACCGTGCATTGCCGCCGGTGCCGTCGGAACTGCCCGGGTTTCCCGCAAGTCCGGCGAAGGTGGTGACGACTCCTGCGGAGGTGACTTTTCGCACGATGTGGGCGGTACGGTCGGTGACGTAGATGTTGCCGGAGGAGTCCACGGCAATTCCCGTGGGGTCCGAAAAGCGGGCCTGGGTTCCCGTACCGTCGGTGCTGCCTTTGGAGCCAAGGGAGCCTGCAATTGTGGAGACGGTGCCATCAGGAGCCACGCGACGGATCGCGTGATTGAAGGTGTCGGCGACGTAGATGAAACCGGCGTTTGCGATGGCAACCCCCTTCGGGAAGCGGAAACGTGCGGTGACCGCGCTGCCGTCCGCCGCTCCACCGAAGCCCGCAATTCCTGCGACGGTGGAAACAGTGCCGTTTGGAAGGATTTTGCGGATGATGTGATTTCCCTCGTCGGCGACATAGACTGTGCCGAGGGAGTCAACCGCGACTCCGTTTGGCGAATTGAAGCGTGCATTTGTCCCGACGCCGTTGGCTGAGCCCGCCTCAGTCGCGCTGCCGGCAATCGTCGTGATGGGATAACTTCCAACGGATGGAACCGTGGCGATGACATTGAGCGTGGCTCCTGCCGAGAAAATGGAGCCCGAAGAATTGTGCAGCTCTGCGTAGTAGGTGCCTGCGTCGTCAAGTTGGGGACTCAGGATGTAGAGTGATGGCGCAGTTGCACCGGGGATGGCATTGGTTCCCTTGTACCATTGGATCGTAGGAGTCGGTGCGCCTGCGACCTCGATTGTCAGCAGGACGGAGTAACCGACGGATACCGTTTGGCTGATGGGCTGGGTGAGAACCGTCGGGGGTTGCGGTGTGGAAGCGACGGTCAGTGTCACGGTGTTTGATGTGACGCTGCCAATGGCATTGGAGACCACGCAGCGGAACTTGTCGCCGTTCATGATCTGCTGCGCGTAGTTGACGGAGAAGACGCCGGTTGCCGTCCCGGAATAATCGCTGTCATTTGTCAGATCGACCCAGGTTGATTGTCCCGTGCGTTGACGCTGCCACTGAAACGTCATCGGGAAGGTGCCATTGGCCACGAGAGTCCAGGTATTGCTGCCTCCGAGCACGGCGGTGTAGTCCCGCAGGGTGTTGACGAGTGTGGGCGCGGTCTGCGCGTGCACGGTGAGCGGTGAACCACCGGCAAAGAGGCATGCTACGGCTAGGGCTCCCAAGGCTCTCCGTAGGGATGGCAATCGGAACGGGCCCTGCAGGACTGAGCGGATCAAAATCGGAAGAAGCGTGGCAGAGGTGGGAACCGAATGTGAGGGAGACATGCTTTGGGCGAAAGGATCATTAGTCACTTGTGAGAGAGGAATTTCACAAGCTCAAAACGCGGGAATAGCGCGCAGTAAAAACGCCATAAAACATTTCCTATCAAAGGGAAGATAAGCCGCGTCTCGGGCTGAACCTACGGGCGCGTAATCGGGGCTGGGACAAGCAAGACAGCGGGAACGGGATTCGGTTGCATCGCCAGCAGAACATCGGCGAAAGCCATCGCGGAACGCGAACGCTTGGACATCGTCAAAACCCCATCCCGTGCACCTATTTCTGCGTGAACCGGATATCGACCATCAAGTCGCCCGCGATTTTTTCCAGATCGATCCGCACCGTCGACGGATCCAGGCCTGGAGGGAAGCTCAGCGAGGCGCGTGCCTGAAAAATGGGCTCACCTGTCATGGGGGCGTTGGTTCGTTCTGTCGTGAGTTCCTCCACATTGACATGATGGGCGGCAAGGGCATGCGAAAGAGCCCGGATGATGCCCGGCCGATCGTGGCCAACGACTTCAAGGGTTGCCGGAGCCTTGTCCGTCGCCACGCGAGGTGATGACTCGGCCTCGTGCACCACCACGGTAAGGCCGAGGGGGTCAGGCTGGAGCAGCGCCTGGCGGAGTTCGGCGGCGCGGGAGGCCTCCACCTCCACGCGGACGATGCCGGCAAAATGGCCGCCGAGGTGGAGGAGGCGGCTTTCCAGCCAGTTTCCCCCGTGCGCTGCAACACGCGCGGCGGTGGCTTCCACCAAGCCCGGGCGATCGGCGCCAAAAAGGGTGATGACGAGAGTCGAAAGCATGCGTCGAGAAAACCCATCTGTCCCTCACGGAGCAAGACGAGATCGGCGCAGGCTGGGCGCGTTGATTCAGGCTGGGGCGGAAGCGGCGAGGGCGGCGCGATGGACGGCGGAGGCCATGAAATAGGCCTGGGATGAGAAGGTCGGTGCTTCGGGAGTTGGCGGAACGGGAAGATAGCTGCCGTGAGGGTTGAGCACGCGTGCGAATTCGTTGTCCTTGAGTTCCATCGCCAGCAGTTCGTCGATCACCCACTGGCGCAGGGTTGGATCGTGGATGGGGAACACGACTTCGATCCGTCGAAAGAAATTGCGCGGCATCCAGTCGGCGCTGCCGGCGTAGACCTGGGGTTCGCCATCGGCGTTCGCGAAGTAGAAGGCGCGTGCGTGTTCGAGGTAGCGTCCGACGATGCTTCTCACGCGGATGTTTTCGCTGAGGCCTTTCACGCCCGGCACCAGACAGCAGATGCCGCGCACGATCAGGTCGATCGAGACTCCCTTTGCCGAGGCGGCGTAGAGATTGTCGATCGTCACCTTGTCCACCAGCGAGTTCATCTTTGCGATGATGCGTGCGGGAAGACCGCGCGCGGCGTTGTCGGCCTCATGCAGGATGAGTTCGTTGATGCGGCGATGCAGGTTGAATGGTGCCGCGAGAATTTCCGCAAAGGACGGTGCCCGGCTGAAACCGGTCAGGGAGTTGAACAGATTGGCAATGTCGGCGGTGAGCTCCGGCCGGGAGGTGAACAGGCTCAAATCGGTGTAGAGCCGTGCGGTGCGCGGGTTGTAGTTGCCGGTGCCGAGATGCGCGTAGCGTCGCATGATCGTGCCTTCCTGGCGAACGACGAGGGCGCACTTGCAGTGGGTCTTGTGGCCCACGAGTCCGTACACGACATGCACACCGGCCTCCTCGAGCTGCCGCGCCCACTGGATGTTGTTGGCTTCGTCGAAGCGCGCCATGAGCTCAACCAGCGCGGTGACCTGTTTGCCGTTTCGCGATGCCTGCATCAGCGCGCGCACGATGGGTGAATCGCCGCTGGTGCGATACAACGTTTGTTTCAGGGCGAAGACATTCGGATCGCTGGCGGCCTGTTCGATGAAATCGACCACCGGCTGAAAGGAATCGAAGGGATGGTGCAGCAGCACATCCTGGCTGCGCAGGACATCAAACACCCTCTGTGGGACATGCAGCGGTGAAATGTTGACGGGAGTGAAGGGCGCGAACTTCAGGTCGGGGCGTTCAAGCTCGGCGATGCTCATCAACCGGAGCAGGTTGATCGGACCGCCAAGCCGGAAGACGTACTGGTGCGACAGCTTGAGGTGATTGCACAACGTGTCGAAGACGGGATCGTCCGCCCCTTCCTCGATCTCGAGCCGGACAGCCGCGCCGCGCCGCAGGTTGCGAAGTTCCTCCTCGATCGTCTTGAGAAGGTTCGCGGACTCTTCCTCGTCGATGTAGAGATCGCTGTTTCGGGTCACCCGAAACGCCCATGCACCGTGCACGCGATAGCCGGGGAAAAATTCACCCGCGCAGAGCTTGATCACATCGGTCAGGAAGATGTAGCACGCCCCGCTTGCCGCGCTGGCGTCAATTCGAACGATGCGCGGAAGGATGCGCGGCACCGGCAGGATCGCGATCATGTAGTCGATCTCCGGAGTATCGGGGTGATCCAGAGAAACGATGACGTTCAGGGCCTTGTTTCCAAGCTGTGGAAACGGATGGGCCTGGTCCAGTGCGAGCGGAGTGAGGACCGGAAAAATCTGCTCCCGGAAATAGGTCCTGACCCAGTCAAGTTCTCCGGGCGAAAGCTGGCTCGGATTGCGGAATTCAATGCCCTTCGACGCCAGCGCAGGCACGAGATCCTCCCGCCAGCACGCATACTGGTCCCCGATGAGCGAGGCCACCACCGAGTGGATGTGCCTGAGCTGTTCCGCCGGGGAGAGTCCGTCGATGCTTCGATCCGTGACGCCGGAGTCCACCTGCTGGATGAGCCCAGCAACACGGATTTCGAAAAACTCGTCCAGGTTCGAGGAGACGATCGCAAGGAAGCGGATCCTTTCGAGAAGGGGGTGATCCGGATTCTGGGCCTGCTCGAGAACGCGGCGATTGAAGGCGAGCCAGGAGAGTTCGCGGTTGAAGTAGGTTGTCTTGGCTGAATGCGCCAGTGGCCGGACAGGTTTGGCGTGAGCGGCGGGTTCGATGACCTCTTCGCTCAGACGGGCGGCTGCCGTTCGTGACGAACTCCGTGCGCGGGTTGGCATGGCGAAGGGTCAGGTGGCGGCAGCTTGTGCCGGAGGCTGGCGGGCCGGTTGGCCTAGACAGACTCCAGGAGTTTGTAGAGTCGGGTGACCATGGCTGTTGGATCGTCCAGAAGGCCGGCGGAAATCAGCGCATTGTCGAGCACCTGCTCGGCGACAAGTTTTGCCTTGGCCGGATCCGATTCACGGGTGGCGGCGAGGCGCTTGATGACCGGGTGCCGCGGATTGATTTCGAGGTTAACATGCACGGGCATTTCTGATCCGCCCTTGTTCATGGCCTTCATCATGCGGCGCATGTGTGGTGACGTAAACTTGTCGGCATTGAGCGCGAGCGCCGGAGAACCAACAAGCCTGTCGCTGAGCTTCACTTCGGCGACCCTTTCACCCAGTGTTTCCTTGAGCCAAGTCGTGAGTGTCGCTGTTTGCTCCTCCGGAAGGCTGTCCTCCTGCGGCGGCTTTGGAAGGTCGGCGAGCTTGACGTCAGCGCGGTCGGCTGCGGTCAGCTTCTTCCCGTCGAATTCACTTACATTGCTCATCACGTACTCGTCGACCGCCTCGTAGCAGAAGATCACCTCGAGATTGCGCGCCTTGAGTCCCTCGAGATAAGGACCGTTTTCCAGCGCTTCGCGATTGGGGCCGAGCAGGAAAAAGATCTCCTTTTGCTCTGGCTGCATGCGAGTGACGTAGTCGGCGAGCGAGGTAAGTTTCCCCTTTTCGGTCAGCGACGACTCGAAGCGGAGCAACTTTACCAGGGCGTCCTTGTGGGTATAGTCGAGCGCGGCGCCCTCCTTGAGAAAGTGTCCGAATTGCCCGTAGAACTCGTTGTAGGCATCGGTCCGGTTCCTGGCTTCGTCGTCGAGAAACTTGAGAAAACGTTTTGTGATGACCTTGTTGAGCTTTTCAATGAGTGCGCGGTCCTGCATCGTTTCACGCGAAATGTTGAGCGGCAGGTCCTCGCTGTCGACGACGCCTCTGACAAAGCGCAGCCACTCGGGAAGCAGATCCTTGGGCTTGGCGTCGATCAGGACCTTGCGGCAATAGAGGGCGACGGACGGTTCGAGTCGCGAGAAGCCGAGTCGCTCGGTGTTTTCCTTGGGAACAAAGAGCAGTGCGTTGATGGCGAGCGGGGCATCCGCGGAAAAGTGGAGACGCAACCGCGGTTCATCGTGCGCGTGGGCCTGAAACTTGTAGAACTCGAGATATTCCTCGTCCTTGATCTCATTCTTGCTGCGCAGCCAGAGGGCCTGGACCGTGTTGATCCGCTTTCCGTTGAGGGTGATTGGAAAGGAGACAAATGCGCTGTAGCGCTTCAGAATTTCCTCCACCTTCCACTCCTTGCTGAAATCGGAGCAGTCATCCTTGAGTTCGACGACGATCTTCACCCCGCGGCTCTGATCCTCGGCTGGTTCGATCGAGTAACTGCCGGCGCCATCACTTGTCCAGACATGGCCGGGCTCCGAGGAACGCCAGGAGTGCGTGTACACCTTGACGCTCTTTGCGACCATGAATGCGGCGTAGAAACCGACGCCGAACTGGCCGATGAGGTTCGCGTTCTTCTGGCCGGAGTCGCCCAGGCTCTTGAGAAACGCCTTTGATCCCGAGTGCGCGATCGTGCCGAGATTTTCCACCAATTCCGAGCGGGTCATTCCGAGTCCGGAGTCCTGAATGGTGAAGGTCTTGGCGTTCTCGTCGGTCGTGATGTTGATTTCGAGTTCCTTGTTCTCCTCGAAGACGTCCTTTTCCGTCAGTTTGAGATGCCGCATCTTTTCGAGGGCATCGGATGCATTCGAGACCAGCTCACGGACAAAGATTTCCTTCTCCGTGTAAAGCGAATGAATGACGATATCCAGGAGCTGTTTGATTTCGGCCTGGAATTCGAAGGTCTGTGGTGTGGAGGTGCTCATAAAATGAAATGAATTTGCGTCAGTTGTCCTGACAAAGGGAGAGTTAGTTTAGCTTTTCGGGAGAAAAATCAAGCAGGCGGCACAATCCTGCAGTCCGCCCCGACCACGCTGATTTTGGCGGAATGGCGGGCTGTCCGGCGGCGGGTGGGCTCAGCCTCCGAGATAAGTGGCTTTGAGTTGCGGGTCGTTCTTCAGGGTTGAGCTGACCCCTTCCATCACGACGCGACCGGTCTCGAGGACGTAAGCGTGGTGAGAAACCTCAAGCGCAAGATTGGCATTTTGTTCGACGAGCAGGACCGTTATTCCCTGGGTCCGGTTGATTTCCTGGATCTTCTCGAAAATCGTGCCAATCAGGCGCGGGGCGATGCCGAGCGAGGGTTCGTCGAGCATGAGGAGTTTTGGGTCCCCCATGAGCGCGCGTCCAATGGCCAGCATCTGCTGTTCACCGCCTGACAGCGTTCCGGCGAGCTGCTTGATGCGCTCTCCGAGGCGCGGAAAAATTGTGAAGACGTAATCGCGGTTGCGCTCGATCCTCTGCTTTTCGCGGAGGAGGTAGGCGCCCATCGCAAGGTTTTCCCCGACGGTAAGGTTTGAAAACACCATGCGTCCTTCCGGCACGTGGCAAAGTCCGCGGGCAACGATGCGGTGGGCGGGTTGTCCCGTGATATCCTCTCCGGCGAAGATGATGTTCCCGGTCTTGGGCCGGAGAAGGCCGGAGATCGTGCGCAGGGTGGTGGTCTTGCCTGCGCCGTTGCCCCCGACCAGGGTGACGATTTCACCCTTCGGAATTGTGAACGAGATGCCCGCGAGCGCGGTGATTGCGCCGTAGGAGACCGTGAGATTGGAGACGGAAAGCATGGTGTGCCAGGAGCGGTGCTGTCAGTGGTGGGCCCGGCTGGTGCCGTGATCCTCACCAAGATAGGCTTCGATCACCTTGGGATCCTGCTGGACCTCGGCTGGGGTGCCTTCGGCAATCTTGATGCCGTAATCGAGCACGACGATCCGCTCGCAGACACCCATCACCACTTTCATCGAGTGCTCCACCAGAAGGATGGTCAGGTCGAACTGCCTGTGAATCTGCTGGATCAGGCGCACGAGATCGACCTTCTCCGAGGGATTCATCCCGGCTGCCGGTTCGTCAAGCAGCAGCAGTTTCGGACGCGTGGCGAGCGCGCGCACGATTTCCAGCCGCCGCTGCTCGCCGTAGGGCAGGCTTTTCGCCGGGGCGTTCCGGAAGCGTCGCAGGTTAAAGATATCCAGAAGCTCATCGGCCCGCTCGTGAATCTGCGCTTCATCCCGCCGGAAGCGTCCGAGCCGGATCAGGCTCTGCAAGGGAGAGGCCGTGCGATGGAGGTTGCAGGCGACGCGCACGTTGTCGTGAACACTGAGGCCCCCGAACAGCCTGATGTTCTGAAACGTCCGACCGATGCCTCGTTCCGAGATGGTGTGCACGGGGAGCCCGGCAAGGCTCCGTCCTGCGAAGGAAACAAAACCCTCGCTTGGCTGATAGACTCCCGTGATGAGATTGAAGATGGTGGTCTTGCCGGCGCCGTTTGGGCCGATCAGGCCCATGAGTTCGCCGCGATTGATCTTCAGGTCGACATTGTTGACAGCAGTCAGGCCGCCGAAGCGCAGGGTGACGTGGTTGAGGCGGAGCAACACCGCGGAGGTTTCGGGCTGCGGTTTCATGGACGGCGGGAACCCGGCTTCCAGGTGAAAATTCCGTTGGGCCGAAGCAGCATGAGCAGAATCAGCATGAGTGCGTAAATGACCATCCGGTATTCGGCGACTTCCCGTAGAGCCTCCGGCAGGATGGTGAGGAGGATCGCGGCCAGAATGACGCCGAAGGTGTTGCCCATGCCGCCGAGGATCACCATGACGACGATTTCAATCGAGCGGAGGAAGTCGAAGCCCCGCGGGTCGATCGTGAGCTTGAAATGGGCGAAGAGTCCGCCCGCCACACCGGCAAAAAACGCACCGACAACGAAGGCGACGATCTTGTAGCGGGTCGTGTCCAGACCGACCGCTTCTGCGGCGATTTCGTCGTCACGTGTCGCCCTGAAGCCGCAGCCATAGGTGCTGTTCACGAGGCAGCTCACGGCGAAGATTGCGAGCCCGACGCAGGCATAGGTCCATGCGAATGTCGTATAGGCCGGCATGCCGACGAGTCCGAGGGCTCCCCCGAGCCATTCGACATTCTGGAAAATGACACGAATGATTTCGCCGAATCCAAGAGTCACCAGCGCGAGGTAGTCACCCTTGAGCCGCAGCGAAGGGATGCCGATCAGCAGACCGGCCACGGCCGCGCAAAGACCGCCGACAATCAGGGCGAGCGCAAACACGCCACCCTGGCCCAGGGCGCCGCCGCCTTCCTCGCCGAGCAGGACGGGACCGAGGTGCAGGGTGACGGCGGACGACAGGTAGGCCCCCACCGCCATGAATCCGGCGTGTCCCAGGGAAAACTGGCCGGTGTGTCCGGTGACCAGATTGAGCGAGACGGCGAGGATGACGTTGATGCCGACACCCATGGCGACGTCGAGGAGGTAGGCGTCGATGCTATCGGAGAAATGCGTGACCGCGATGCTTGCAGCGATCGTGAGCAGGAGGGCGATGTGCGGGCGAGGCATGACGCGATCAGACCTTTTCGACCATCAATTTTCCCAGCAGACCCGCCGGCCGGAACAGCAGGATGACGATGAGAATGCCGAAGGCGATGGCGTCCTTGTAGGTGGAGTACTCGCTTCCGTTGACAAAGGTTTCCACGGTTCCGAGGAGCAGTCCTCCGAGCGCGGCGCCGGGGATGTTGCCGATGCCCCCGAGAATTGCGGCCACAAATGCCTTGAGACCGGGCATGACCCCCATGAGCGGATCGATGGAGGGGTAATTCATCGCGTAGAGGATGCCGCCCGCCGCGGCGAGGGCGGATCCAAGTCCGAAGGTGAAGCTGATGACGATGTCGTTGTTGACGCCGACGAGCCGCGAGGCATTCGGGTTGAGCGATACCGCGCGCATGGCGGTGCCGATGCGGGTGCGGTGGACGATCAACTGCAGGACGAGCATAAGGAACAGGGTGGTGCCGATCACAACGATCTGGTTGCTGGAGATCACGAGCGCACCGACATGGAAATTGGCGGTTGGAAAGATGTCGGGAAAATTGCGTGGCGTGGCTCCGAAAAAGAGCTGGCCGCTGTATTCAAGAAACAATGACACGCCGATGGCCGTGATGAGAACGTTCAGCGTCGGAGCAGCCCGGAGCGGGCGGTAGGCGAGGCGCTCGATCACCATGCCGAGGATCGCGCAGCCGACCATGGCGGCAAGAAGGATGACAATCCCCGCCCAGATCGTTGCACGTGGCAGGTGCTGCCCGGCGAAATAGCCGATGTAGGCGCCAACCATGAACACGTCGCAATGTGCAAAATTGATGAAGCGGAGAACGCCGTAGACCATCGTATAACCCAGGGCGATCAGCGCATAGATCGCGCCCAGGGAGAGGCCGTTGAGTAGTTGCTGGAGGAATTCGTTCATGCGTGCGCGCAAGGAGAGGTCCGGGCAGGAGGGGCTTTCATCCTGTTGTCAGGGATTTCCTCTGAGCCGCGGCGAAAAACCCGCTCCGGATCGGTGGCATCAGGGCTCGACCTCTTTGACAAAATGAAACTTGCCGTCCTTCACCTGGATGATGACGGCGGGTTTGGAGGCGTTGCGATGGGAGTCGATGGTTGTGCGACCGGTGACCCCCTGGACGTTCTTGGTGGCGGCCAGGGCATCACGAATCTTAGCCGGCTCCGTGCTGCCCGCGCGCTTGATGGCATCCATGAGGACGATGGCGCTGTCGTATCCGAGCGCGGCCATCGCGTCGGGCACCTCACCCCAACGCTGCCTGTAGTTCTTCACGAACGTCCTCACCGTTTCCGACGGCGCTTCCGGCGAATAGTGGGTGGAGTAATAGGTTCCCTCGACGGCAGCACCGCCGATTTCAAGGAGTGCGGGTGCCTCCCATCCGTCGCCGCCGAAGATGGGGAGGGTGAGTCCGATGTCGCGGGCCTGTTTGCAGATCAGCGCGGCTTCCGTGTAGTAGCCCGGGACAAAGATTGCGTCGGGGGATGCCGCCTTGATCGAGGTGAGCTGGGCCTTGAAATCCTTGTCGCCCTCGCTGTAACTGGCCTCGATCACGACCTTGCCTCCATCTTTGATGAAACGGTCCTTGAAGTACTTCGCCAGGCCGACGGAATAGGCCGAGGAAACGGAGTGGAGGATGGCGATGTTTTTCGCCTTGAGATCCGCCAGGGCGAATTTTGCGAGAGCCGCCCCCTGGAAAGAGTCCACGAAACACACGCGGAAGATATAGTTGCCCAGCTCGGTGACCTTCGGGTTGGTCGAGGCGGGCGAGACCATCGGGATCTTGTACCGCTGGGCGACGGCACCGGCTTCGAGCGAGCGGCTGGAGGCGACTTCACCCAGCAGGGCGACCACCTTTTCGCGGGTGATCAACTTTTTGGCGATGGTGGCGGATTCGCCGGGTTTCGACTGGTGGTCCCCGGCGATGAGTTCGATCTGCTTGCCAAGCAGTCCGCCTGCGGCATTTGCGGCTTCGATCGCGAGGATTGTGCCCTTGTGAGAGGACTGGCCAAACGCGGCCTCCTTTCCCGTGAGTGAGGCAAACTCACCGATCTTGATCTTGTCCTGCGCCAGTGCGGTGACCGCCGCGAGGGAGAGTGTCAGGCTGACGAGACGGGAGAGAAGGTTGGTCCTTAGCATGACTTCTTGAAGTGAATCGTTGTCGAGGAGGAGAATTCTGTGAAAGTGCAGGTGTTATGCCAACGGGCAACACAGGGTGGGACCCTCATGGTTCGTTGGAGTCTCAGGGAATCTGCATGCGGTCGTAAAGGGGCAATCGCGGGTCAGACATGAAAAGGCGCCTCGTTTCGCCGGAAACAAGGGAAACGGAAACGGTTTTTCGTTTTCTTGTGGTGTGGGAGTCGCTTGCGTGGAGGCTTGAATCTGGTCGATCGATACATCCTGCGGGAGTGGTTCGTCATTTTCGGACTCGTACTCGGTGCCACCGTCGGGCTGGTTTTGATGCAGGCGCTTTACGACAATTTTCGCGACCTGCTTGATGCCGGTGCATCGGGATCGGACGTGGCTTTCTATTTTCTGGTGCGCGTGCCGCGGTTCTTTTCGGTGGTGCTGCCTCTCGCGCTGTTGGTGTCGCTGCTTTATTCCCTCGGCCGATTGCATCGAGGCAACGAAATCATCGCCCTTCGGGCCGCGGGGCTTGGGCTGTTTGAGATTACGCGGAGCCTCTGGGTCAGCGGATTGATCCTTTGCGGGGTGTCCTGGTGGCTGAACGCGAGTGTGATTCCCTGGTCGATCGAGCGGTCCGACCGCATGCTTGACCGCCTTCGGTACCAGCAGTTGTCGCAGACGGTGCCGCACGACCGTGTGGGCGTGGTGAAGAGCGTGGCGTTCGACAATCAGCGGGAACACCGCATGTGGTTCATGAACCGCTATTCGCCCTTCCTCGCGCGCGGGTATGGCGTGAGCGTGGCGGAGCTCGATGCTGATAGGCGGGAAAAGACCCGCATCGTTGCCCGCGAGGCCTATCGCGACCCGCAGCGCGGGTATTGGGTTTTCAAGGACGGCCGTGAGGACTGGTTTGACAGCGGCACCGGCGAGATGATGCGCACGGTGGCGTTCAAGGAGAAGGCTGTGCCCCATTTCCGGGAAGACCCGGCGCTCATGCTGGTTTTTGACCGAAAGCCCGGGGATCTTTCATTTGTGGAACTTAAGCGCATCCTGGATTATTTCGCCCTGGATGCGAATCCCAAGATCACCCTCTATGCGACGCGCTATTACGGGTTGTGGGCCGACACCCTGGGACCCCTGATCATCCTGGCGCTTGCGATTCCCTTTGCGGTTTCCGGCGTGCGCGTGAATCCGGTTGTCGGAGTCAGCAAGTCGCTCGGACTCTTTGTGCTCTACTACGCCCTTGTGCAGGCGAGCTATGCTCTCGGTGGGCGGGACCTGATGCCGCCGATGATCGCGGCGCTTCTGCCCAACGTGGTCATGCTCATCGTGGGACTTTGGTTCTTTCTGCGCATTCGTTGAGCGGCCAAACGGTTCGTGCGTGGCCCGGCTCCTGCCACAAAAGTTGTCAGGTCCCTTGCCGCGACGGAGCGCCGTACGGTTCCGTGATCAAGCCCGCCTGACGCAATGGCGCGAGATCCGGATCGGTGCAGGCCAGTTCCTGGAAGCGGCTATCGAGAGCGATGGCCTCCGCGACGAGCCGGACTGCGCCTTCGAAGTCACCGCGCTGGCAATGATAGCAGCCGAGGTTGAAGGCGATGGTCGCCTCCTTCGGATGGAGCGACTTCGCCTCGTCCAGGATGCGTTCGGCGGCCTCCAGTGATTGCGCGCGTCGGGTTGCGTAGGCCCAGATGATCCAGGCACCGGCATCCTCGGGGCGCTGCCGGGCGAGAGCTGCGGAGGCGCTTGTCAATTCGCGCCATTGGCAGCGTTTCTGGTAGAGCGAAATCCGGAGCGACAACGCATCCGCCGACATGGCGCGATCCTTCGGGAGCGCATCAAGCTCTGCCGCGGCTTCCTGCAGCATGTCGAGCTCAAGGTATCCGCGTGCGTGCGAAAGGTGCCAGCGTGCGTCCATACGCCTAGCGTGGCGAGGACTTGTGGGGAGTCAATTCCTGCCCGGCTGGAAACCTGTCGTGAGGATGTTGCCTTAGAGGTCCCCGAATGATGCTCGGGTGGGGCGATTCCTGAACTTTTACGACCCGGCGGTTTTCCTCTTGGGCTGAAGGCTCAAGAGAACTCCGCGTCGATCAGGTCGCAGAAGTGATGGATAAGGAACAGGTGCGCCTCCTGTGCGGCGCGGCCGGATTCTCCCGGGACGATCAGATCGATGGTGGCGTGTCCCTTCATGCGGCCGCCGCCTCTTCCCAGAAGCGCGATGCTTGAAAGTCCATGGCGCCGGGCCTCGGCGATGGCAGCAACGATGTTTGCGGAGTTGCCACTGGAACTGATGCCGACGACGAGGTCGCCCGGCTTGGCGAGACCCGCAATTTGGCGGGCGAAAACGGCGTCGTATCCATAGTCGTTGCCGATGCAGGTCAGCAATGAGCCGTCCGCCGAAAGGGCAATCGCCGGGAGTGACTGGCGATTCTTGAAATAGCGACCCACCAGTTCGGTGCAGAAATGCTGTGCCTCGGCGGCGCTTCCGCCATTGCCGCAGACGAGCAGCTTGTTTCCCGCCTTCAAGGTTTTCACGATGAGCTGCCCCGCCTGATCCACTTCGGATCGCAGGCTGGCGAGGGATTGGAAAACCTGGACCGTGGTCGCGAGGGAGGAATCGAAGGACATGCTTGAGGATTCCCCATCAGCGTGTGATTCAACGGCTCCACTTGCAAGCCGCCTTCCGGCGGGACACGATGGCGGCTGTGAGCTATTTTGACTGCAATGCGACAACTCCGCTCGCGCCCGTGGCAAAGGAAGCCTGGTTGCGGGCGCAGGAGGAAGCCTGGCAGAATCCTTCGAGCCCCTATCGTGACGCCGCGCGCGTCAGGGTGAGGCTGGAGGGCGCTCGGCATGGGGTCGGCACGCTGACGGGTGCTGAGCCGGATCGTGTGGTGTTTGTTTCCGGAGCGACCGAGGCTGCCAACGCCATCGCGGCGCATCTGCGGAACACGCTGCCTGCCGAGGCGCGCGTTGCGCTCAATCCGACCGAACACCCCTGCGTGCTCGCATCTTTTGCGCGCGAGTTTCCGGGTCGCCTGACCTTTCTGCCTGTGACGACCGCAGGGGTCGTCCCGCCGGAGGAATTGTCGGCCAGATTGGCCCGGGAATCCGGCGACACGGCCATCAAGGTCGTAGTGATCATGGCGGCGAACAACGAGACGGGCGTGCTTCTTCCGTGGCCGGAATATGCGACAATCTGCCGCGAACACGGGGTCTCCTATGTGTGTGACGCCACACAGTGGATCGGCAAGCTGCCCGCAGCGGGCTTCGGACAAGCGGACTGGGTGTTTGCATCCGCGCACAAATTCGGCGGCACCAAAGGCTCAGGATTTCTTCTCAGGCAGACTGACGCGAACGGCTTCAAGGGCCAGGTCGGCGGCGATCAGCAGCGCGGACATCGTGGCGGCACAGAGGATTTTCAGGCAGTTGCCGCGATGCTTGCAGCGTGGGCGGACGCGGAGCGGACAAAGGTGCTCTACGAGAGTGAGCGGCAGGCCTGGCGCCAGGAATTTGAAAACTCCCTGAAGGAAAGGCTGCCCGGCACGCGTGTCGTGGGAGAGGAGGCCGACAGGCTCTGGAACACGGTTGCTCTGCTGATGCCGCGTCACGAGAACAGCCGGTGGGTCACGGTGCTCGACCGGAAAGGGTTCGCCGTTTCCACCGGATCCGCCTGTGCCGCTGGAAACGACCATCCCTCGCATGTGCTGGCCGCGCTGCGTGTATCGCCGGATTCAATACGCCGGTCGATACGCATCAGTTCGGGATGGGGGACGCCGCGCGACGACTGGCGTGCGCTGGCGGCCACACTTGTTGAGGTGGCTGGGGAACTTGATCGCACGGAAGTCGTGACGGTAACGCCATGAACAGGACTTCCTGCAGCATTGCGTGCATGCGACGTGCGGGCTTTGCTCGGCGGTTTGCCTGATGCGCCTGCGCAGGATCACCCTTCAGCACATTCGCAACATTTCCTTCGCTTCGCTGGCGACGGACGGATTGCGCCAGTTCGTGGTGGGCCGAAACGGACAGGGGAAGAGCAACCTTCTGGAGGCGATCGGATTTCTCACGGCCCTGCGCTCCTTTCGGAGCAATGACTCGAAGCTCATGATGGCGCACGGTCAGGGGGAGGCTGCGATGGGATTTGAACTCGACCATGCGAAACGCGGGCCGACGCGTGTCGGAATTCGCATGCGTGCAGGGGGAAAGGAACTCACCGTCGACAACGAGAAGGTGACGCGTCTCGCCGGATTCATAGGACAGTTTCCGACGGTGGTGTTTTCGTCGCAGGACCAGCAACTCATCCGGGGAAGCCCCTCGGGCCGGAGGCGCTGGATGGACCTCACCCTTGCCGCCGCGGATGCGTCCTACCTGCAGGCATTGCAAAGGTATCACCGGGCTCTCGGTGAGCGCAATGCGCTCCTCAAAGTCGGGGCGAGCGATGGCGAGTTTGCCGCCTTCGAGCACCTGCTTGCGGAGCAGGGAGCAAGGCTCATTGCGGCCCGACGTGATGGGCTGGCGCGCCTCGGTGTCTGCCTTCAGCAGGCCTATGTCAGGATCGCGACTCAAGGCAGCCCCGAGCGTCCCGGGTTTTCCTACGCGCCCAATGTCCCGGCAATCTCTTCCTCCGAACTGGCGACAAGGCTTGCCGAGGGGCGGGTGCGTGACGTGCGGTTTCGCGCTACGCTCACGGGGCCTCATCGTGACGATCTTGAATTCACTCTCGATGGCCGACCGGCGCGCGAGGTGGCTTCGGAAGGGCAGGAGCGCAGCCTGGTTCTCGCATTGCGGCTGGCGCAGGCGGAGTGGTTCCGGCAGCACAGCGGCACACCCCCCATCATCCTCGCAGACGATGTTCTTGGTGAGCTCGATGCTGAGCGACGCGCGGGATTCTGGTCCGCGCTGCCGGAAGACTGGCAGGTGATTGCGACGGGCACGGAGCTGCCGAAGTCTTTGGGTGAGGATTGGCAGGTCATTCAGGTGGAAAAGGGACAATTCACGGCGGAGGCGTCCACGGCTTTATGACACCGCTCCTTCCCTGGCAATGGGCCCTGCTTGTCGTGGGCTCGGTGTTTGTGGGCATGGCCAAGACGGGGATTGCCGGCCTGGGCACGCTGTTCATCGCGATTTTTGCGAGTGTGCTCCCGACGAAGCAGGCAACCGGCATGGTTTTGCCGCTGCTGATATTCGGCGATTGCATTGCCGTCGCCACGTATCGTCGCCATGCGCAGTGGCCGCAACTGATCCGCCTGTTTCCGTGGGCCGGTGCCGGGGTGGTGGCGGGATATTTTGCGCTGAATCACATCGACAATGGCCAGGCGCGGGTGCTCGTTGGCGCGACGATCCTCGTATTGATCTGCCTGCACGTGTGGAGCCGGAGCCGTGCTGCGGCGCTGCTTGAGCGCTGGAAGGAGAAAGGCCCGCCGGTACCCCTGGTGATCGGCACCGGATTTGTGGCGGGCTTCACGACCCTCGTTGCCAATGCCGCGGGTCCGCTGATGACCATCTATCTCCTGGCGCTTCGGCTGCCGAAAATGAATTTCCTCGGGACGGCCGCGATTTACTTTTTGCTCCTCAACCTCTTCAAAGTGCCCTTCATGGTGGACCTCGGCCTCATCGACATGTCCAGCTTCAAGGTAAACCTCCTCCTCGCGCCGGCGGTCGGCATTGGCGGATTGGCGGGCCGCTACCTCGTGCATCGCATCAACCAAAAATGGTTCGAGCGCGTCACGCTTGCCCTGACAGCAATCGCTGGGATCAAGCTGGTCTTTTTCTGACCATGGGACGTCTCACGGCCAGGCAGATGTGGGCGGCGAAATTGCGCGGACTTCCCGTTTCGGGCGGGGCGCCATCTCCCCGCTCGGCTGCACCCAACGCAGGCTTCAGGCGCGTACCGTTTCAAGGTATTGTGCTTGGCATTGATCCGTCCCTGCGCGGAACCGGGCTGGCGATGATAGAGTTTTCGCCCGGGCGTCCGCCCGTGCTGCTTCGCTGCCAGACCGTGAGGGTGTCGCCGCGGGAATCGATGGCGCATGCGCTGGGTGAAATCCACCGTTCGGTTGCGGCGTTTCTTGTGGATTTCGAAGTGCGGCATGTCGCGCTTGAGCAGACGATTTACGTCCAGAATTTCCAGACCGCACAGATCCTAGGCGCCGCGCGGGGGGCCGCGATCTCAGCGGCGGCCCTTCGCCATCGGGAAGTCTTTGAGTACCCGCCGCTGCGGGTGAAGCAGGCGGTGGTCGGAGTCGGTCGGGCGAGCAAGGAACAGATGGCGAGAACGGTGATGGCGCTGCTTGGCCATGGGCGCACGTTGGCCAGCGATGAGGCGGATGCGGCGGGCGTCGCGTTGTGTCACGCCTTCACCTGGCGGGAATGAGGGCGAATAGTCGACGGATTTGCAGGCTGCCCGTGAATCGCTTCAACTGATGCTGCGTTGTCCGATCACGCGGGCGGGATTTCCCGCGACGATGCTCCCGCCTGGTACATTGCGTGTGACCACCGCGCAGGCGCCGATCACGGCCTGTTCTCCGATCTCGACGCCGGGCAGCAGAAAGGCGCGGGCTGCGATGAAGGCATGGGCGCCGACTACGATGGGAGCGGTCTGCACGGGGATGTGTGCCTGGGAAAAGTCATGGGTGCCCGTGCAAAGGAAGGCCTCGATCGACACGGTTGCGTGCGCACGGATTTCTATCGGTGCGAGTGAGTAGAGGATGGCGCGTTCCCCGATGCAGGAACGGTCATCAAGTGAAAGGTGACGCGGGAAATAAATGCGCGCGCTGCCGTGGACAAACGGAGTCCCGTGCACCCTGGCGCCGAAGAGTTTCAGGATGAGGATACGCCACGGATTTAAGGGCTTCGGCGTCCAACGGCAGAGAACCGCCCATGTTGCGAGCCACAGTGCGCGCCGGACGCGGTGTTGCCACGGCCACGGCGACGACCACGCGTCGCTCTGGCACTGGGTGGAGAGGGCGGCCTTCATGGTTGGCCGAGCGAAGCAGGCTTGTCAGGAAGGGGAAACCTCAAAACGGCCGAAGAACTTGCCCGCCTACCGGCTCTGGTCGAGCGGAACAACGCCTGGCAGATGCGGGGCCGGGGTTGCACGTGAGTAGGAAGAGCACGTGCCCATGCCTGCGATGGCCAGCGTTTCCGAAACCCGCGTGGCGAGGGTCGTCTCATAGCGTTTCCAGTTGAATTCGCGCGCCCGCAGCGTGGCGCGATGGCTCATTTCGGCGAGCTGGCCTGGTTCGCGGATGAGGAGATGAAGTTTTTCGGCGATTGCCTGGGCGGATCGGATGGGAACGATGAAGCCCTCATTGCCGTCGGAAACAAGGTCGGGGGCGGCGCTGTTGGGGGTCGCGATGACCGGGAGTCCTAGAGCCATGGCATCAAGAAGCTCCGTTCCGAAGTCCTCGAACAGGGAAGGGAGCACGAGGACGTCGTGCTTCGACATCAACTGGAGGATCTCCTCCTCGGAACCTGTATTGACAAAATTTACGCGGGACAGCTCCTGATCCAGCGCGTCGCACGGGCGGGTGGGGCGGTTTCCGGCGACGGTCAGTTCTGCGGCACCGTCGAGCTGCCGCACCGCCGCGAACAGGTAGCTCAATCCCCGCCTCTGGGTCAACGGCCCCAAGAAAAGGACGCGCAGCTTCTGCGAGGCATCTCGCGTTTTTTCGGAGATAGCCGGTGGATGCGTCGGAGGACCGAAGGGCACGACTGCAATCCGGGCACGCGTATTCACGTGTTGCTCGATGGTGCGCTTGGCAAAAACGCTGGGAACAATGATGACATCCGCCAGTGCGATCTCGGTATCGCGACGCGCACATGCCTCGTCGCAGGCTTGAGGTTCCACGAGCGTCTCCGCCCACTGGGGCTCCATCTCCGCCTCCTCGCGCAGCAGGTCGCGAGCAGCTTTCCAATGAATGGTGGGCTTGTCGTAAATGCAGAGTTCCTGAAGGTCCCGCGCTGCACGAAATGCGGATTCCGCCCCGTCCTCGTAGGCATAGATCCCGGAGAAGTCTCCGGATGAAATGCGTTTGGCGACACTTCGATCAAGCATCCTGAAGGCGGATTCATCATGGTCTGTTTCCTCCTCCTTGGCGCGGTGACGCGAGAGGCCCAGACGCTGAGCGAAACCTTGCGTCGCTGGACGCAGGGGTCGTGTCCGGATCTTGTCGTCGAGTTCTGGCGGAAACGATCGTGACTCTGCGTTCTGTCGCCCTCCGCCAGGAAGCATGCGGGTGATCCAGGTCGACGCTGAGGGCATTTCACCCGTCCAAAATTCACCGAGCAGTCCAGCGCGGTGGAGGCCCAGCGCGGCGTGGCGCGCAGGCGTGCTTCCGGTCGGATGGCTCAGCAGGATCATGGTGAAATACGACTTCTGCCCGTCGAGTTCGCTCTGCGTCGGACAAATCAGAACGCAATGAGAATACGACAGACTGCAACTAGATCGGCACGTCCCGGCGTTCCAGTTTTCAAAAGTGTATGAAAGCCGCCATCTTGCGGGATGGCGGAAATGGATGGAAGCCATGTAGATTCATGCAGCGTCCTGCCCGAGAAACTACGCAGGCTGATTAAGCTCGGCAGGCATGGGAATTTACCCCTGACTCAGCCCGTGATTTGCCTCTGATCGACTCAGGATTTTCCCCTACGACAACGATTTTTTGGCCTCGGATAACATGAACTCTCGTGGGTGGACCGTTGTTTTGGCTGATCATGGGATTTCCCGATTTTGGAGTCGGCGCTTGTGGCTGCTTGCCTTTCGTTTGCGGCGATTTGCGAGGAAGGCAGGATTTGGGATCGCAATCATGCTGCCTTGGCTCGCCGCTGCTCGCGGTGCGGAACTCAAATTGAGCTGGCAGGACAACTCCAGCAACGAGGCGGGATTCCGTATCGAAAGGCGGACAGGGACTGGAGGGTTTCAACCGATTGCGGCTGTGGATGCCGACGCGACTTCATTCACAGATGCTGCTGTGGTGCGGGAACAGGAGTATTCCTATCGGATCTGTGCCTTCAACGCGCTGGGTGAATCTGACTACACGTACTCGTCTTCGGTGGTTGTTCCTCCCGCGTCCATTCCCGAGTTGGGTGCGCTTGAAAATCTGACGATGCCGTTCAATCAGGAGTCGCGCAGCGTGGCTTTCATGGTCTCGGACCCTCGAGTGGAATCCTCGAGCCTGGTGGTGACAGCTCGTTCCTCCAATCAGGTGTTGCTGCCGAATGATTCCATTCAGATGGCAGGCCAGGGTGGCGAACGCACGATTTCAGTCAGGCCCCGTCCTGGTGTTGCGGGAACCTCCACTCTCACGCTCACAGTCTCCAATGGGGAGCGCACCTCCGCCAGGTCCTTTGTCCTGACAGTAGAGGTGCCGGTGATCACTCAGCAAGGGTCGTCATCGGAGTCCCCGCTGATCGGACCACGATCCTATTTTTCGAGCGCCACTGCCGAGAATCCCGTTTCCGTTGCATTGCTCGTCGATGCAAGGCAGGTGGCGACACTGATGCTGTCGGGCGTGGGGATCCCTGGAGGCGTCGCCCAGTCGAACTTCAGTCTGGCTCCCGGCGTGATCTACGCGTGTGACATCGAGGGATTGGGAACGGTGATGGTCAGTGCGACCGTTGATACTGCCACGGTTACGATCCCAGCCCTGGGGCGGACCATTGCCGCGTTGCCTGATGCGGCGAGAGGTGCTGCTTCCCTTCGCTCGGGGATTTTCAACGCCCCGCTTTGCCATACGAGTGATGGACGGATTGACATCTTGGTCGGCCAGGGCGGGCGCGCTGTCGTGGTTATCAGCCAGAAGGGGATGGTTCTTGCCGGCCAGGCGGACGTGCAGCCCGACGGTTCGTTTGCCGTTCAAATGCCGGGAAGCGGATCGGTTTCTTTGCTGTTTGCGAGCGGGGGCGCATTGACGGGAACCGCGACGCTGGGGAGCGTGACTTTTCCCGTGCTGGGCCGCTGGGAAGGAACGGCGCCACGGTCGAGATTGGTGAACCTTTCCGCGCGCTCGAACGTTTCTCCCGGCGATGGCACCATGGTGGCGGGATTTTCGGTTTCAGGAAGCGGCAGCAAGACGCTGCTTGTACGCGCGGTCGGTCCAAGCCTGTCCGCTTTTGGGGTGACCAATTTTCTTGCGGATCCCGGATTTGAGGTCCGGCGAGTGGGTATGGACGGCGCCTCAGGCGTGCTTGGTTCAAATGACAACTGGCAATTGGCACCAGGGGTTGGCAGCGGTGTTGTGCAAGGTGCGTTTCCGTTACAGGAGGGAAGCCTTGATTCCGCATTGTTTGTGACAGCGGACGTCGGAGGTTATACGGTGGAAACGACAGGCAAGGGTGAGGGGACCGGGGTGGCGCTTGTGGAAGTCTACGACTCCGATGGCGGCTATCTGACGGCTGGCGCCAGTTTGACCAACCTTTCGGTTCGGACACGAATCGGAGTTGGTGATGCCGTGGCGGTTGTTGGATTTGCGATTTCGGGGGATATGCCGAAACGCATCCTGTTGCGGGCAGTTGGGCCGGAACTATCCGAGTTTGGCCTGTCCGGAGCGCTTCAGGATCCGCAGGTCTCCTTGTTCGAAGCGACTGCCAATGGATCGCAGCTCATTGCAGAGGATGATGACATTACGGCGGCAGATTCCGATGTTGCCAGTGCTGCGGGGAAGTCGGGAGCCTTTGCGCTCGGAGCGGCGTCGCGAAGTGCGGCGCTCGCGATCTGGCTTCGTCCCGGGGTTTACACGGCCGTGGTGCGCGGTGGATCGTCGTCGGTGGGTGTGGGCCTCGTCGAAGTGTACGACATACCGTGAGCGCCGCGCTGATGGCGGAAGGGAGCCGCCGATTGCCTGCAACGCAATTTGGACAAAGGATGTGACGAGACAGGCTATTGCCAAGGTCAACCGCCTGCATCAGAAACCGCTCAATTCCCGTGACCTTGGGCCGTTTCCAGAGGTTGGGTGTCTTTCGCGCCCGCATGAATGGCTCACTATGGATCAAG
>CAUJJL010000116.1 GCA_963205455.1 Verrucomicrobiota bacterium | reverse complement strand
CGATCGCCCGATTACAATCTCACCCAGAGGCTGCGGTACATTTCGTGCAGCCCGGAGCTTCTCAATGCCAACGCCGCGGGCAAACTCGTCCTCGGGGCCGACGGGATCGAATGGTTCAACTTCTTTTGCACGGAGCAGGCGCGCCTGCCGGGCCTCACCTCGGACTATTCGCTGCTCCGGGGCAAACAGGACCTGGAGGGATTGCGAGGCCGGCCGAAGCATTATTCCTTTTCACTCTGGGCAGACTTTTTCACGCAGTTGCCCTTCGAGATCCCGTGTCAGCTTCCGATCGTGCTCAATGCGGGATGGCTGCACGCGTTTCGACTGCCCATGTGCGCCGAACCGCAGGACCGCGGACTCGAACTTGTCGTGCAGGTGATCCTGAAGGCCGGCGAACGATTCACCGCGCTGCCGGTGTCGGTCAATGGCTGCTGGCCTGTGATCGAATACACGCCGAATGACCGCCTGCTCTTTCCCTGTGGATCATTGACGCACCACACTCCCGAGAACATCGGGTACGACTTCAAGTTCCCGGTGTCGCTCATCCGCGAAGGATGGAATGAGGTTGTCGTCGAAAACGGAGGCAGCCAGCCTGTCACCCTCGTCTGTATCGAACTCGCCATCCGCACCCCCACCACGAAGTCCGCATGAACCCCAAGCGATGAAGACCACGATTCCCGACGCCCTGAAGGAGGACATGCCTCATACGCTTTGGGGCAAGGTGTTGAGCGCAACGCCGGTGGTCATGGCGGTCGTCGCCACCATGCTTGCCGGGCTTTCGTCGAGTGAGATGACGCGGGCGCAGTATTCGCGGTCGTTGGCTGCGCAGCAGCAGTCGAAGGCGGGCGATCAGTGGAATTTCTTCCAGGGAAAAAAACTGCGAGGCGTCGTGCAGCGCGGTACGCTCGACACGATTGCGGGCACGAGCGAACTGGGCGGATTCGACGAGGCGCGCCTGAGGCAGGCGCTGGGAGCGAACGCAGGGGTGCTCGACAGCGCGGAGGGCCGGGCGACGATTGAGGTGCTCAAGGAAAACGGAATGCCCCATGTGCCGACCGGCCATGTGCCACCAGTGGAAATTGCCGCGGTACTCAAGGCCGTGGAGCACGCGAGTCCCGACAGCGAGATCCAGGCGCTTCTTGCGAGGGTTGATGACGGCATGCTGGCGGAGGCGGTGAAGGAAGCGCAGGGCGAGAGCATGGCCCTCGATGAGCTGACCACACCGATCGGCAGGACGATTGATGCCGTCGAGCGGGACCTTGCCCGCGCTGCTGCTCCCGCGGAGGTGAAGAGGGATTTTGCCGTGGCGCGCCTTTCATTTCATGGGCGGCGCTACGACGCTGAGGCGAAACTCAATCAGCGCGTCGCGGAGCTCTACGAACTGCAGGTCCGCAAGAGCAACATATCGGCGGAGCGCCACCACATCCGGAGCCAGCGTTTCTTTTTCGGCATGCTCGCCGCGCAGATGGGGGTGATCGTTTCCACATTGGCCATGGCCGCGCGGAAGCGGAATCTCCTTTGGTCGATTGCCGCGATCGCCGGCGTGATCGCGGTTGGATTTGCTGTCTACGTTTACCTGTACGTCTAGGAATCGAGGTGGGTCTGTCCTGGACAGGGGCGGGCGATAGGTAAACGAGTCGTTACGTTTCGTGGCTTGGCTCGGGCGTGCTGGCGGTTGCTCATCGCAACGCACGTCCGTCCCCGGTGGGTCGGCTGCATCCCAAAACATTCAGCTCGGTTTTGTCATGAAAGCTCGATTGACCGTTTTTCTTGCAGCGCTTGCCGGGTTTTTATCCCTCGCAGGCTCTTCCGTCGGCCAGGTTGTTGAATTCAGGGCGAACATCACTCCCGGTCAGGAGACCTCCACAGTGACGTCGGGAGCGAGCGGCACGGCCGTGATGCTCTACGATGTTGCCGCCAACACCTTCGACCTGTTCGTGACCCTCAACAATTTCACGAATCCGCTCACGGCGTCGCACATTCATGAGGCGGCCGCGGGTGTTTCGGGTCCGGTGGTGACCAATTTCGGGGCAGAAGCTGTCTATGTCCGCACCGGCAACACCGTCACGGGCGTTTTCCGGAATATGACCCACGGTGGCGCAAAGCTCACGCTTCTGAAGAACGGAGCCTATCTGAACTTCCATACCGCCGCATATCCCGGTGGTGAAATCCGGGGTCAGTTGATTGCCCAGCCCAAGCGGTTGTCGGCGATCATCACCCCAGGTCAGGAAGTTTCGGCGAATCCTATTGCCTCGGGCGCCTTTGGCGGGGCGCTGATGAGCTATGATCCCGGGACCAATCGGATGTTACTGCAGGTGACCCTGTTCAATTTCACAAATACGCTCACCGCATCGCATTTCCACGAGGCCGCCGCCGGTACGAATGGACCGGTCGTCACCAATCTCGGGGGAGCCTCCGCCTACACTGTATCCGCAGGCTTCATACAGAAGAATTTCGATATCACCTATACGGGAGATCCGATCAAACTGCTAACCGCCGGGGCGTACCTGAATTTCCACAGCAACGTCTTTGGAGGAGGCGAGATCCGGGGTCAGGTGAAGGCCGCCGACGAAGTCCCATCTTCCCGGCTGATCAATGCATCCTCGCGCGGTTTTGCGGGCACGGGCAGCCAGGTCCTGATCACGGGATTTGCGGTCGTTGGTGACGAGCCCGTCGCGGTCCGGATCATCGCCCGTGGCCCGTCGCTTTCCAACTATGGGGTTCAGGGTCTTTTGTCCGATCCGACGATGACGATTCACGGTTCCAGCGGTGTGCTCCTGGCGGCCAATGACAATCACACGCTTGCGGCGCCGGGCGTGATTCCCGCGCTGCTGAATTCCAAGGAGGCGGTTGTGGATCTGATCCTGCCGCCAGGTGGGTACACGGCGGTGGTTTCCGGAGTGGGTGGCGCTACCGGTGTCGCGTTGATCGAAATGTTCGAGCAGCGCCTGGGGCCGGATTACAATCTTGCCTTCACGAGCCTGCCGCAGACGGGAACGTCGACGATGGCATCGACGTCGCGTGGACAGGGAGGCGCGCCGGAAATGTGCATTTCACCCATGGTCGTGGCGGCGATTGGGAACCGTTGATTCCGCGCCGGGGCACAGTTTAAGGTTTTGTCGGGGCGTCGTTCAGTCAGGCATTGCCAGCGCAATGCCAGGTGTTGTGATGCGAACCCATGATACCCCATGAGTGCTCCCGCGTGTCCTGGATTCGTGTTTCGTGTCTCCTTGCGCTCGTCGCGGCAGGGTTGCTCACACCCTGTGCGCGAGCGCAGGAGGTAACGCTGGTTCCGATCGACTGGAGGAACAAGTATGACCCTCCCGACCAATTGCCCGCCCTGCAGGGTGTGTCTCCGGTTGAATTTCCCGAAGGGATGAAAGCGTCCAATCAGATCGGCTATGTCCTTTCGGAGGTGATGCTTGACCAGTCTGGCAAGGTTCTCGAAGAGATTCGCCATGCCACGTCCGATGCCTGTTTGGATGCGGTGCGACATGCGGAGAAGAATGCGAAATGGCTGCCTGGGAAGCGGGACGGCAAGCCCGTCGTCACGGCGATAACGTACGCGTACATTTTCAATCCGGCATCCGCCGGTGCCAATCTGGCTGATGCCACGCCGCGCTTGCTTGAAGTCGACGTTGGCTATCGGACGGTGAAGGCCACTGTTTTTAATCCACCGCCATCGGCATCCAAAGCGTCGGGAGCTGAGGTGAAGTCGGAAAAGGGTGTTGATCGGGACAAGAAGTCCGCGATTCCAACTCCAACGCGCCTTCAGAATACGGTGGTTGTCAAAGCTGAGATCACGGTGGGACTGAATGGGGGAATTTCTGCAGTGGACTCGGTGCCTGACGAATACGTTCACGCAGTGAAGATTGCAGCGAAGAACTGGCGTTTCTCCCCTGCGCGCCAGAAGGGAGAGCCTGTCGTTGCCAAGATCCCGGTGGATTTCGTCCTGGTTGGGCGCGGCGGGGAGGATGCCTCGAAAAAATCTGAGATTCCGCCCAAGGTTATCAAGCAGTTCAAACCCGTCTATCCGCTCGCCATGCGCATCAGCCGCATGCGAGCCGAGGTTGTGGTTGGTTTTATTGTCGATATCGAAGGTCGCGTGGTCCACGCGGGTGTTGTTCGAAGCAGCAATCCCTTGTTCGATGAAGCTGCGATTGAAGCCGTGCGGAAATGGCGTTTCCAGCCCGGGATCAAGAATGGGCGACCGGTGAATACACGGATGCAGGTGCCGATCATGTTCTCAATCCAGGGAGAAAAGGAGGGAGGCTCAGGACCTTTCGTTACAAAGAGACGGGGAGATCTTTCAAAAGTGCCTGAAGCCTTTCGCTACGATACTCCCCCGGTGCCGGTGAACTATCTCCCACCGGTCTATCCCTACGCCTTGTTGCGCGATGGAGTGAAGGGACGCGCTGTGGTGGGCTATATGGTCAATGAGAAGGGGGCGGTCGTCCGTTCGGAACTTCTGGAGGCCAGCTCCCCGGAGTTTGGCGCGGCTCTGGTCGCCGCGGTCGAGGCTTTTCAGTTCAGGCCCGCGATGAAAAGCGGAGTCCCTTGTCCCGCGATGATGGTTTATGAAGAAACCTTTGAAGGGGATGGCCTCGCGCAGCTCGTCGGAGATGAAGGAACGAATCTGCTTCGCCGGGAAAAGAAGAAGCCACAGTCGATCCACGGTGCCGATGACTTGGACGACAAACTTAGGCCGTCATTCCGGAAGCCACCCTTTTTTCCGCTCAACGCGAAATCCGACACGGGGCGGGCAGCCGTGGAATTCATTCTCGATGAGACAGGGCGCGCGCGGCTGGCCAGAGTCGTGAGTGCATCTGAGGATGTGTTCGGTTACGCAGCCGTGCAGGCCGTATCCAGCTGGCGATTTGATCCTCCGATGGTCGGCGGCAAGCCCGCCGCGGTACGCGTCCGCGTGCCCTTCAGCTTCACTGCGGTCGAAAAGCAAGATTGATTTCTTCTCGGTATTTTTGGCTGATCCAGACTCCTTTTTCGAGGGCTCCGGTGGCGTCGCTTCCCGGGGGCTAATCGACTGCACGGACGCGCGATTTGGAACGAGAGATCAGTTGAAAATGGTGGCTGTCAGGATCGTGCATACCTGTGGGGAGAAGCTGCTTGGTACCGTCTTCATGAAGCCCATTTGACAAGTTGTGAGCGCATGTCTTGGCTGGATGCCATTGTCCTGCCAAATGCCCGCGTCACTCTTCCAACCTCCGACATCGCTTGCGAGACTGCCTGGCGGGATCACGCGTGTGCTTGAAGGCAGCAGCGGTTCTGGGGGCGCTTGTTCTCCCAATGGAGCAGGTGCTGACTGCCACGCGGGTTGGACAAGGTCATTGATGCAGGCGGGAAAAACGTCACCCGCGGCTGAATCTGCTTGAACGCCTTTTTCCGCATCATCGCCCTGTTCATGCTGGCGCTCTGGCTGCCGGCAACCCAGCACTGCAACCTTGAGGCTGCGGGCGTGGAGTGGCTGGATCACGCGGATCATGTTTCCTCCTCGTGCAATGGCACCTGTGCGCAGGACGCCTGCCACAGCATTGAGGGATTCTCCTTTACGAAAGGGGCGAGCACGCTGCGCGTGCTGCCTGCACCGATAGCCGATTTCTGCTCCTGCCTCGCCTGTTTTCTCAGGCCAACGGCATGGGAAACAGGGACCACCGAGTTCGTGGTCGGGGACATCCCCGAAATCCAGGCGCTGCATCGCACCTGGTCGTTTGTCCGCCGCACGTCGCTGCCCGCGCGGGCACCTGACAACGCAGTCTGATCCCTCCGCCCTGAGGCGGATGGAATCCTGCGGCCATTCGTGAGCCTGGCGACGCCTGCGCGCGTCGATTCAGGGCTCTGTCATCATCGTTTGTTTGTTCGTTCCTATTTTCTCATGTCATCGTTTCATTCCCGATTTCAGAAGCACCTCGTTCGATGCCTGGTGCTCCTGCTCGCGCCCGTGCCGGGTCGGATGCAGGATGCCACGACGCCTGCCCTGTCGCTCGCCGATGCGCTCGCAAGGGCGTCCTCCGACAACCCGTCTCTCGCGGCCTACAGTTACACGCAGCGTGCCGCGGAAGGTCTTGTGGAGCAGGCGGGCCTGCGCCCGAACCCGACACTCGAATTCACCGCGGAAAATTTCATGGGCACGGGGCGTGTGCAAGGCGTGCGCGGCCTCGAGGCCACCGTCCAGGCCAGCCAGACGTTTGAGCGCGGAGACAAGCGCGAGAAACGTGTGGCCCTCGCCGGACGCGAAAAGGAATCCGCGGCAAAGGAGTATGCGGTGCGCCGCGTGGAGGTTCTGGCGGCCACGGCAACCGCCTACCTCGAAGTGCTGGCGGCACGGCAAAGGCTCGAGCTCGCAGCCGAGCCTCTGCGACTGGCTCGCGAAACCGTGGACGCCGTGGATCATCGCGTGAAGGCGGGAGCCGCCTCGCCCGCGGAATCCGCGCGCGCCCGCGCGGCGCTGGCATCCACCCAGGCCGAACATGCCCGGGCGGAGGCGGCGCTGGCCGCCGCGCGAACGGCGCTTGCGTCCAACTGGGGTGGAACGGGTGCGGATGTTCCGGCGGTGACTGGTGCGCTGCGCCTGCCGGATGCCCTGCCTGACCGCGAGGCGATGTTTGCCCGCCTAGCCGACCATCCTCGGGTCGAGCATCAGCGGAGCCTTGCGGCGGGGCGTCGCGCGGCACTTGACCTCGAGCAGGCCCAGGCAGTCCAGGATGTGAGCGTTGGCGGGGGAGTGCGGTTTCTGCGGGAAGGCTCGGACGCTGCATTCGTCGCCGGGGTTTCGGTGCCGCTCCCCGTGCGCAATCGCAACCAGGGCAACATCCGTGCGGCCCGCGAAAACCTGTCGGGTGCAGAACAGGGCGTTCGCGCGATTGAGATTGAGCTGCGCGCGGGTTTCACCGCCGCTTGGCAGGACCTCGTTTCAGCCTTCAAGGTTGCACAGGACCTCCGTCGTGCGGCGCTCCCTGCTACGGAAGAAGCCTATTCCATTGTCCGGTCGGCCTACGAACAGGGGCAGTTGCCGATCATCGACGTGCTCGATGCCCAGCGGGCACTCAGTGCCCTGCGCCGCGAGATTCTGGATGCTGAGGCTGACTATGCCTTTGCGCTGGCGCGGCTCGATGCGTTCACCGACGCGAACTATGGCGCGGTTTCCACCCTCATTTCCAAACCCTGATCCGTTTTCCGACCTGTCATCATGAAATTGAAACAGACTCTTTCCATCCTTGCAGTCCTCGTTGTCGGCGCCGCTGCCGCCTACTACCTTGCCGAACGTGGCCATGATCACGCCGCGGCATCGGACCATGATCATGGAGGCCACGACCATTCCCATGCTCACGATCACGGTGATCATGGTGGGCACGACGAACATGCTGACGAAGGCGGAAAAGGCCCTCACGGCGGGCGCCTGCTGCAGGATGGGGATTTCACGCTCGAACTCGCGATCTTTGAGGAAGGCGTGCCTCCCGAATTTCGCGCGTGGTTCACGCAGGGCGGGAAGCCCGTGTCTCCATCCGCTGCGAAGCTGAGTGTCGAACTCCGGCGTCCGGGCGGCACGGTCGACCATCATGCCTTTTCGCCCGAAGGCGATCATCTCCGCGGAAACTCAGAGGTATACGAGCCCCATTCATTCGATTATTCGATCGTCGCGGACTACGCAGGTCGCACGCACCGCTGGACATTTTCAGCTCCGGAAATGCAGACCACGATTTCCGGGGAGGCCGCAAAGCGCAGCGGAGTTGAAGTGGGGGAGGCCGGGCCGGCGACCATGCAGGAAACGATCTCCGTCTATGGCGCGATCCGATTGAACGCCAACCGGATTGCACGCGCCGTGCCGCGCTTTGGAGGCTTCATCCGTGAGGCACGCAAGGCGCTCGGTGAGACCGTGACCGCGGGAGAAACGATCGCAGTTCTCGAAACCAATCAGTCGCTGACAACGATCGAGGTGAAGGCGCCGATTTCCGGCATTGTCATGGATCGTGACGCGAATGCGGGCGAAACCGTCGGCGATGGCGCCATTCTTTACACCCTAGCCGATCTTTCGGAAGTGTGGGTCGATCTCAATGTGCCGAAGCGCGACCAGGCTCGCGTGAAGATCGGTCAGTCGGTGCTGATCCATGCCGATGACGGAGGAGACGATGCCAGGGGAAATATATCGTGGATTTCCCCGATCAGTTCGCCGGAGGCCCAGACGCTCATCGCCCGTGTTGTCCTCCCAAATCCGGAACAGCGCTGGCGTCCGGGACTCTATGTGAAGGCCGAAGTCACGCTTTCAGAGGAGACCGTGCCTGTTGCCGTCAGGGAATCCGCGCTGCAGACGCTGGCCGACTTCACAGTCGTCTTCTCTCAGCATGGCGATGTGTACCAGGCCCGCCCGCTTGAGCTTGGACGACGCAGCGGCGGACTTGTGGAGGTTCTCAAGGGGCTGAAGGCGGGCGAGCGCTATGTCACGGAGAACAGCTACCTGATCAAGGCGGACATCGGCAAGGCCGGTGCCGCGCACGAACACTGAACCGGGGACAACCGCATCCGCCGGATCTCCAACCAGGTCCTTCAACCCATCTTCTTCCATGCTGGAAAAACTCATTCAATTCGCGATCCGTCAGCGCTGGCTCATCCTGATTGTCACTCTGGGAATGGGCGCCGTCGGCGTCTACAACTACCGACACCTGCCAATCGACGCGGTGCCTGACATCACGAATGTCCAGGTGCAGATCAACACCGAGGCCCCCGGTTTTTCGCCTCTCGAGGCCGAACAACGCGTCACCTTCCCGGTAGAAACGGTGATGGCAGGGCTGCCCCATCTCGACTACACGCGTTCGCTTTCGCGTTACGGACTCTCGCAGGTGACGGTTGTTTTCAAGGACGGCACCGACATCTATTTCGCGCGGCAGCTTGTCAACGAACGCATCCAGGAGGTGAAGTCCCAGCTTCCACCCGGCCTTGAGCCGAGCATGGGTCCGATCTCCACGGGCCTGGGTGAGATCTTCATGTTCACGGTTGAAGCGGAGACCGGAGTAAAGAAGCCCGATGGCAGCGCCTACTCATCGACGGACTTGCGCGAGATCCAGGACTGGGTGGTGCGTCCGCAGCTCCGAAACCTGCCGGGCGTCACCGAGGTCAATACAATTGGCGGTTTCGTGAAGCAGTATCATGTGACGCCCCGGCCGGATCGTCTCATGGCGTACAGCCTCACCTTGCGCGATGTGATGGACTCGCTTGCGCGCAATAATGCCAATGTCGGAGCGGGCTACATCGAACGCCACGGCGAGCAGTACCTCATTCGGGTGCCGGGCCAGGTCAGTGGCATTCCGGAGATCGAGGGCATCGTGGTCGCGCGCCGTGACGGCCAGCCGGTGCGTGTGCGTGATGTAGCCGATGTGATCCTCGGTGAGGAGCTGCGCACGGGTGCCGCCACGGAGAACGGCGAAGAGGTCGTGCTTGGCACGGTGTTCATGCTTATAGGCGAGAATTCGCGCGAGGTTTCCACGCGGGTTGCCGGGAAGCTGGTGGAAGTGAATCGCAGCCTTCCCGAGGGTGTTGTGGCAAAGACCGTGTACGACCGCACGGCACTCGTGGACCGCACGATTGCCACGGTTCAGAAGAATCTCGTTGAGGGCGCCTTGCTGGTCATTGTCATTCTCTTTCTCCTCCTCGGGAATTTTCGTGCAGCGCTCATCACCGCTGCGGTCATCCCGCTCTCCATGCTTTTCACGATCACGGGAATGGTGACCAACAAGGTCTCCGGCAATCTCATGAGCCTGGGAGCACTCGACTTTGGACTCATTGTGGATGGCGCGGTCATCATCATTGAGAACTGCCTCCGGCGTTTTGGTCACGAACAGCACCGGCTGGGCCGCCTGCTCACGCGGCCCGAGCGATTCGCTCTCGCCGCGCAGGCGACGGCCGAGATCATCAAGCCGTCGATCTTCGGCGTTTTCATCATCACGGTGGTTTACGTCCCCATCTTTGCGCTCACCGGCGTCGAGGGGAAGATGTTCCACCCGATGGCCTTCACCGTGGTGACCGCGCTGCTTGGCGCCATGGCGCTCTCGGTTTCCTTTGTCCCTGCCTCCGTGGCGATTTTTGTGACGGGCAAGGTTTCCGAAAAGGACAACTTTGCGATGCGAGGCGCGAAGTCGCTCTATCGTCCGATTCTGCGCTTTGTGATGTCGGTGCGTCCCGCCGCGGTGCTGGCGGCGATTGTGCTCGTGGCGCTTTCCGGTCTGATGGCCTCGAAGATGGGAGCGGAATTCATCCCGAGTCTCGATGAGGGCGACATCGCCCTGCACGCCATGCGCATTCCGGGCACGAGCCTTACCCAGGCGGTGGGCATGCAGGGTCCCCTTGAGGCCAGGCTGAAACAATTTCCGGAGGTCGACACGGTGTTTTCGAAACTGGGCACAGCGGAGGTCGCGACCGACCCGATGCCGCCGAGCGTCGCCGACACCTACGTGATGCTCAAGCCGCGGGAACAGTGGCCTGATCCCCGTCGAAGCAAGGCGGACCTTGTTGCTGCGATCGGGGCCGCCCTGGAGGAGATTCCCGGCAACAACTATGAGATCACCCAGCCGATCCAGATGCGTTTCAACGAACTGATTTCAGGGGTGCGTTCGGATGTCGCCGTAAAAATCTACGGCGACGACCTCGACGTCATGAATGCGGTGGGTGAGGAAATCGAGACCGTGCTGAGAGGCGTCTCCGGTGCGGCGGATGTGAAGGTCGAGCAGACCACCGGGCTTCCGATACTCACCGTTCACCTCGATCGGGAAGCGATCGCACGCTACGGCCTTGCGGTCGGCGAGGTGCAGGAACTCGTGTCGACGGCGCTGGGAGGCACGGCGGTCGGGCAGGTTTTTGAAGGGGACAGGCGCTTCGATCTTGTTGTGCGCCTGCCTGAAAAGCTGCGCACCGATCTTGCGACACTTGGAAATCTTCCCGTGCCCCTGCCGAGGCTGCACGATGATCGGATTCGCGCGCAGCCTGCCGTGCTGCTTGGCGGCGGACATGGAGTCTCGGACGATGAGCTGACGCTCTCGTACATTCCCCTGCGGGAGGTGGCTAGGATTGAAATCGCGCCGGGCCCAAACCAGATCAGTCGTGAGAATGGCAAGCGCCGCGTAGTGGTCACCGCCAATGTGCGTGGCCGCGACCTTGCCGGCTTTGTCACGGAGATTCAGGAAAAAGTGCAGGTGTCTGTCAAGGTGCCCGCAGGTTACTGGCTTGAATACGGCGGCACGTTTGAGCAGCTCATCTCCGCCAGCAGGCGACTGCAGGTTGTCGTGCCTGTGGCGTTGCTGTTGATCTTCGGTCTGCTCCTCATGAGCTTCGGCAATGCCAGGGATGCATTTCTGGTTTTCACCGGCGTACCGCTCGCACTCACGGGAGGCATCGCCGCGCTCTGGGTGAGAAACATACCGCTCTCCATATCTGCAGGTGTTGGCTTCATCGCGCTTTCCGGCGTGGCGGTGTTGAATGGGCTCGTGATGATCTCCTTCATCCGGGCATTGCGCGCAGAGGGAAAACCGATTGACGCGGCGGTGGAGGAGGGATGCCTCACGCGGTTGCGCCCCGTGCTCATGACTGCGCTTGTGGCGAGCCTGGGATTTGTGCCCATGGCGATCGCCACTGGAGCTGGCGCCGAGGTGCAGCGGCCCCTGGCCACTGTTGTCATCGGGGGCATCATCAGTTCAACCCTGCTCACGCTCGTCGTTCTGCCCGCTCTCTATCGGATGTTTCATGGCGACCACGAAAACCGGGCCGCGTGACGACCCGAGAGGCTCGGGCGTTGCCACGCGACTGGATCACAACAAGCGATGCTGAAATCGGGCAGGCGCCTGCCTGGAGTTACGCGAGGATGTCCTTGACGACTTTGCCGTGCACATCCGTAAGACGGTACTGGCGGCCCTGGAAGCGATAGGTCAACCGGGTATGGTCGACTCCGAGCGTGTGCAGGATGGTTGCCTGGAGGTCGTGAATGTGGACGGGTTTGTCGGCGACGTTGAATCCGAAGTCGTCCGTTGAGCCGTGCACGATACCGGGTTTCACGCCGCCGCCTGCCATCCAGATGCTGAAGGCCTTGCCATGGTGGTCACGCCCGTACTTTTCGCGAGAGGCGTCGCCCTGCGCATAGGGAGTGCGCCCGAATTCGCCGCCCCAGATGACGAGCGTCTCGTCGAGCAGTCCCCGCTGCTTGAGGTCCTTTACGAGCGCGGCGCTCGGCTGGTCGACATCCATCGCGAGACTGGGCAGCCGCTCTTGAAGTCCGCCGTGGTGGTCCCAGTCGCGATGATAGAGCTGGATGAAACGCACGCCGCGTTCGGCGAGTCGTCGGGCGACCAGGCAGTTGCGGGCAAAGGATCCGGGCTCGTGAACCGCAGGGCCATAACTGTCGAAGGTGGCCTGCGATTCCTTGGAGAGCTCCATGAGATCGGGCACGCTCGTCTGCATGCGATACGCCATCTCCGCCTGGGTGATCCTTGTCTCGATCTCCGGATCGCCCGCGTGTGCAAACTGTATCTGGTTGAGTTCAGCGGCACCATCGAGCATCATGCGACGGCGTTCGCGGGTGATTCCCGGCGTATCCGAGAGGTAGAGCACGGGTTCACCTGCGCTGCGGAACTGCACGCCCTGGTGCTTGCTCGGCAGGAAGCCGCTGCCCCAGAGTCGCGCGAGCAGACCCTGTCCCGCACCTTTCTTGTTCACGGAAATCAGGACGACATAGGAGGGCAGGTTTTCGTTCAACTGACCGAGGCCGTAGTCCGTCCACGCCCCCATGCTCGGGCGTCCGGGCAGTTGGCTGCCGGTCTGGAAAAACGTGATCGCGGGATCGTGGTTGATCGCTTCCGTGTACATCGAGCGGATGACACAGATGTCATCGGCGATGCCGCGTGTATAGGGGAGCAGTTCGCTGAAAAGTGTCCCGGATTTGCCGCCGGCCTGGAAGCCGAACTTGCTCGGCTGAAGGGCCAGGCGCGACTGGGATGCGACCATGCCGGTCACTCGCTGACCCTGGCGGACGGAGTCGGGAAGGTCCTCGTTGAAACGCTGCCGCAGGACGGGCTTGTCGTCGAAGAGATCGAGATGCGAGGGACCTCCCGATTGGAAAAGACAGATCACGCGTTTGGCAGTCGGCGCGAAATGCGGCAGCCCGGGAAGCCCGCCGAAATGGGCGCCCGGTGACGCCACTGGTGCGCCCGCGAAAGCCTGGCCTCGGAACAGGTGGGCGAGCGCTGCGGCGCCAAGACCGAGGCCGGCCTTGGAAAGAAAGTCGCGGCGCGAATGCATCCGCTCGTAGTTGTTGCAGCAGGACATGGAGAAATGCGTCGTCAGTCTTTCGTGAGGGTTTCGTCGAGCGACAGGATCATGCTCGCCACGTTGGTTGCGGCGGCGAGTTCCACGGGAGAAATCATCGCGTCGACTGCGGATGCGCCGGTGTGCGCGACGAAGGCTTCGGCGTCTGAAGGATGGGCGGCGAAGTCCGCCCTCAGGTTTTCCCAGGTTTTCAGAATCACCCGGAGTTCGGCCTTGTCCGGCCGACGTCCCGTGCTGGCCTGAAAGGCAAGCGTGGCGCGCGCGGAGTCATCCGGCCCTGCCTCGCGAATCATGCGGGTGGCGAGGCGGCGTGCGGCCTCGACGTAGCCGGTCTCATTCCAGAGCGTCAGCGCCTGCAGTGGTGTGTTGGTGCGCGAACGGCGCACGGTGCAGAATTCGCGGTCGGGCGCGTCGAGCGCCAGCATCATCGGATGCGGCATCGTGCGTTTCCAGAAGGTGTAGATGCTTCGCCGATACAGATCCTCGCCGCTTCCGAGAAGCCATTTGGTGCCAGGGTAGGTGGCACCGACCACGATCGAGTCATAGAGTCCGTCCGGCTGGTAGGGAAACACGCTGGGACCTCCGATCCGCGCGGCGAGAAGTCCGGATACTGCGAGCGCCTGGTCGCGAATCAATTCAGCCGGAAGGCGCACGCGGGGTCCACGGGCGAGGAGGCGGTTCTCGGGATCGCGCGCAACCAGATCAGCGCTTACGTGGGAACTCTGCCGGTAGGTGGACGACAGCACCAGCTCCTTGAGGAAGGCCTTGACGTTCCAGCCGCCGTCGACGAATTCGCGCGCGAGCCAGTCCAGCAGCTCGGGGTGGCTCGGCCACTCGCTCTGGGAACCGAAATCCTCAAGCGTCTTGACCAGCCCGGTGCCGAAAAGCTGCGCCCAGAAGCGGTTCACGACGACACGTCCGGTCAGCGGGTGATTCAGCTGCGTGAACCAGCGCGCGAGGCCCAGGCGGTTCCTTGGCGCGCCCTCCGGCCAGGGTGCGAGAAGTTTTTCGGGTACACCGGCATCGAGCTTTTCGCCATGGGCGTCGTAGTTTCCGCGAATAAGGAGATAGGCCTGCCGGGGGACGTCCATTTCCTCCATGACCATCGTGGTGGGAATCGTGCGACGCAGCGCGAGGAGCTTTTCCGTTGCGTCAATCTCGCGTGCCAAAGCGTCGCGAGTATTTGCGTCCTCCGCGAGCAGGGCGTCCGCGATCCAGCGGGCTTCGTGGGGCTTTGCGCTGCCCGAACTGATCGCGCTCAGAGCGCGGGGCAGCGCGGTGGCGCGGAAGAGCGTGCGGATCGTTTCGCTCGATGCCGCGGGTGCGACCCTGCGCAAGTCTTCCAGAGTGCCCAGGAAGCGCGCTGCGTTGGCGGCGTTGTCCGTGGCGACGAGGAAATCACGGTTGCCGGGGCCGCCATGAAGGTCGTCGTAGAGCGTGCGACAGGCGACCTCACGGCCGTCCACGTACATGCGGACATCGGCGGCGGTCCTGCCACCCGTATAGGTCACGGCGACGTGGTGAAGCTCCTCCGCACGAAGCCCGGCGCCTTCGGTTCTCACGGTGACCGAATAGACCGGCAGGCGATCGGCGATGCGGAGTTCGAGTTCCCCATTGATCAGGCGGATTTCGCGTCCCTTTCCGAAGGAGGTATCGGCCGGGGAGCCCTGATGGTTGGTGCCCGACAGCAGGGCGACATCTGCAGGATTGTCGACGGCGGGTCGTAGCCAGAAGGCAACGGAGAGGCCATCCTTGTGGGAAAAATCAAAGGTGGCGCCGGGCAGCACGGCGGCCTGGGCCTTGGCATCGGGAGGAGGAATCTCGATTGCGGTGATCGACTTGTTGGCATCGGTTGCCGTGCGTGCGGCGGCTGCCAGTTGTTCAACTTGCGTGCGGAGGGATTCATCCCACGTCCACCCGGCGCGTGCGTTGTCGGCGGCTTCACATGCGGCGGACCGTTCCTTTTCCAGCCGCGCGAGGGTCGCCTGCTGAGCGCGCGTGGGGGCGGGGATCATGGGGACGGCGTTGGCGATGCGCCCGTCCTCGCCCCACTCGGGCACGTTGTTGAAGAACGCGGACAGGCGGTAGTAATCGCGCTGCTCGATCGGATCGAACTTGTGGTCGTGGCAACGCGCGCATTCGAAGGTGAGCCCGAGCCAGGCTGTACTGACGGTCCGGATACGATCGGCGACATATTCGATCCGGTATTCCTCGTCGATGATGCCGCCTTCGCTGTTGATCACGTGGTTGCGGTTGAAACCCGTTGCGATGCGCTGATCGAGCGTGGGGGACGGCAGCAGGTCTCCGGCGAGCTGCTCCGTGATGAATTCGTTGTAGGGCTTGTTGGAATTGAAGGCGTCAATCACCCAGTCGCGCCAGCGCCACATGGTGCGTGTTGAATCGTTGTTGAAACCGTGCGTGTCGGCGTAGCGGGCGGCGTCGAGCCAGTCCATGGCCAGACGCTCGCCGAAATGTGGGGAGCGCATGAGGCGGTCGACGGCCTCGCTGTAGGCCGTTTCGCCTCGGCGTGCGGCATCGGCGCTGAAAGCATCGAGCTCCTGTGGAGTCGGAGGCAGACCCACGAGGTCGAAGCTCACGCGTCGCAGCCACGTCGCGGGTGATGCCTCAGGGGAGGGCGAGAGCTTTTCCTGCGTGAGGCGCTGGAGGACAAACGCATCGATGGGCGAGCGTCCCCAGGATGTGCCGGGGTTTGAGGGGACGGCCGGGCGCTGGGGTGCTATAAAGGCCCAGTGTCGCTCATACACGGCGCCTTCGGAGATCCACTGTTTGAGCAGTGCGACCTGTGCAGGGGAAACGTGCTTGTTGCTCTCCTCGGGGGGCATTCTCTCGGAATCGTCGTCGGAGAGGATGCGCGTGATCATCTCGCTCTGCTCAGGATTGCCGGGTACGATCGCGAAGAATCCGTCGCGGTCCTGCGTGGCGCTTTCGAATTCGTCGAGGCGGAGCTTGGCCTCGCGGTGGGCGCGGTCCTGTCCGTGACACTGGAAGCAGTTTTCCGAGAGGATGGGCCGGATGTCGCGATTGAACTGGAGCGGTGCCGCAGGGGCACGCGCTACCGGCAGGCAGGCAATCGTGAGCGTCAGCAGCGATGCACGAAGCTGACTGGGAATCGGGTGCACAGGGGAAGGCGGGCGCATGGTCGTCATCCACACGGGTACCGGTGCGGATGAACGGGGAAAGATTTGCCGCGTGATTTCAAACCTACCAGCCAGAATGCGGTTGAACGGAGATGAAAATAATCAGGGTCCTTTCATCCGCTCGGCCCGCGTGCAATGCTCTATAAGCAGGCCTTGCTGCGCAAGAACCGCGCCGAGAAATGCGGATTTCGGAGGGTCACACTTCGTCGCGCCTTCCAGTCTGACCTTATGGAAGGTCACGCTTCGTCGTGCCTTCCAGTCTGACCATATGGAGGGTCACGCTTCGTCGTGACCGGATCGAAGGTAGTGGGACCTTCCAGGTCCCGATTTCAAACACTGCCGGTCTGTAAGCTCCGCGATGCTGGTGGAGATCAGGATGCACCTCCCTTGTCGCGCCTGGTTTGAAGAAATCCAAATCGTGCCGGAGATAGCGATCCGCAGATGGCGCAGATGTACGCAGATTCTCTCGTCGTGGTTTGATGCCGAAATCTGCGTCCATCGGCGAAAGCGGCGGATGAATCGGATTGGGAAATCGCAGGGTTGCTGGAGTGAGGATCGCTCATCGCACACCTTTGTGTCGCGTTGGAGATCGCTGAATTTTCACGGGATTGCCCTTTGACGAAAAGGGCTGGGTTTGTCCTGATGATGGCTTTTCACCATGCCCCTCGTCCGAATTGTCAGTCTTGTTGCCGTCCTTTCCGCATCGATCGCCATCGCTCAACCGGCGAAGAAAGGGGGACGCACCACGTCATCCTCACCGGCAGCGGTCTCCGACACCGCGGCACCGGCGGCTCCAGCGGCTGCCTCGACCGAACCCACCGTGGTTCCCGTCAAGCTGCTCCATGCAGCGGGCGACCTTGAGGTGACGCTTTGGGCGAAGTCGCCGCTCTTTCGAAACCCGACCAACATCGATATCGATTCGGCGGGACGCATCTGGGTGGCGGAGGGCGCGAACTACCGCAAGCACACGGGGCGTGATCCGGCGGGCGACCGCATCGTGGTTCTCGAGGATACGGATGGCGACGGGCGCGCCGACAAGTCCTGGGTATTTGTCCAGGAGCCCGTGCTGATCGCGCCTCTGGGAATCGCGGTTGTTGACAACAAGATCTATGTCTCCAACGCGCCCGACCTCATTGTCTATACGGACGTCGACCGCGACCTGAAGTTCGATGCGCGTTACGATACGAGAGAGGTGCTGCTGAGCGGTTTCAACGGTAACAACCATGATCACGCGTTGCATTCGCTCACGGTCGGTCCGGATGGCCGCTACCATTTCAGCCAGGGCAATGCGGGGGCATTTGTCACCGACCGGTCCGGGCGCACGATCCGCGTGGGCAGCATGTATGATCCGCTGAAGAGCGGGGCGACGCCGATCTACGGATGGAAGACACCCGACATTTCCGGTGCGAAGAGCGATGATGGGCATGTCTATGTCGGGGGCTTTGCGATGAGCATGAAGCCTGACGGGACCGATCTGCGGGTGATCGGCTACAATTTCCGCAACAGCTACGAGCAGACCGTGACTTCCTTTGGCGAGGTCTTTCAGAACGACAACGATGATCCGCCGGCCGCGCGCACTGCCCATCTGCTCGAGTACGGCAATGCAGGCTTCTTTTCGCGCGACGGCACGCGCATCTGGTCGGCCGATCGCCGACCCGGCCAGGATGTCCCGACCGCCGAATGGCGCCAGGAGGATCCGGGCACGATGCCGTCCGGGGACGTCTATGGCGCGGGCGCGCCGACGGGCATTGTTTTCTATGAAGGCGATGCGCTGGGTGCGAAGTGGCGCGGGGCGCTGCTGAGTGCCGAGGCTGCGCGGAATACGATTCTCGGGTATTTCCCCGAGTTGAACGGAGCGGGGTACAAGCTCGAACGCTTTGATTTTCTCACGAGCAACCGCGAAGGAAAACTCGCGGGAATCGACAGCCTGCGCGGTGTCGTGAACGAGGATCTGCAAACCTACTTCCGCCCATCCGACATCGCTGTCGGACCCGATGGCGCAATCTATGTTTCAGACTGGTTCGACCCGCGCGTGGGCGGGCATGCGGATCGCGACGATACCCTCAGCGGCGCCATCTATCGCATCGCGCCGCGGGGCTTCAAACCGCGCATCCCGACATTCGACCTCAAGACCATGGACGGCCGGATCCAGGCGCTGCGGAGTCCGGCGGTCAATGTGCGATCGCTGGGATTCTTTGCGCTGCTCAAGGCGGGTGATGATGCCGTGGAGCCGGTTGCACGGCTTCTTGGCGACAGCAACCCCTACATCGCGGCGCGTGCGATCGGTCTGCTCGCGCAGCTTGGACCCAGGGGCGTGGCGAAGGTTGAGGGGCTGTTGAGCCATGCGGATGAGCGTTTCCGCGCAGCGGCGTTCAAGAACCTGCGCTCGGGTCCCCGCGGACTCGAACACGCGGCAGCACTCGCGAAGGACCGCTCGGCGCTGGTGCGTCGCGAGGTTGCGCTGGCGATGCGCGATGTTCCTTTTGCCAAGTCAAAGGACATTCTCCTCCAGCTCGCGGCGGGTTTTGACGGAATTGATCGCACGTACCTGGAGGCGTGGGGGACGGGTTGCATGGGCAAGGAGGCGGAGGTCTATTCGGAGCTCGCGCGGACCGCGGCCAATCGGGATCCGCTTGCCTGGACTCCCGCCTATGCGAAGCTCGTTTGGCGCCTCACCCCGGAGGCCGCCGCCCCGCAGTTTGCCGCACGTGCGCGTGCAGAATCGTTGACAGAGGCGGAGCGTTTGGCGGCTGTCACCGCGCTGGGCTTCACACCGACAAGGGAGGCTGCCGATGCGCTGATCGACCTCGCGGCGAAAGCCAAGGGCCGCGTGCAGCAGCAGGCGCTGTGGTGGATCATCAACTATCGCAACCTCCGCTGGGGCCAGTTTCATCTCGATGCGGTGTTGAAGGAGCGCGGTATCTACGATCCGGATACGATTGCGCTGACCGGCATCGTGGTCCCGGAGCCGGGCCCGCGCAAACTTACGGATGCGGCTGCGATTGCGGCTTTGAAGGGCGATCCCAAGGCGGGGGCCGATCTCTTTTCGGCCTGCATGCTCTGCCATCAGCTCGGGGACAGGGGCATCGACTATGCGCCGAATCTGACAGGCTGGGCGCAGCGGCAGTCGACGCTGGTGCTGATCGAATCGATCATCAATCCCTCGGCAGACATCGCGCATGGATTCGATGGGGTGGAGATCGCGCTGAAGGACGGCACAATCATTCATGGCCTCGCGATGTCGTCAGGCGATCCGGTGATCGTGCGTTCGACGGGTGGTGTGACGCAGATGATTCCCGAGAACCGGATCAAGAGCCTGAAGCGGATGAATCGTTCGCTGATGATGAGTGCCGAGCAGCTTGGATTTTCCGCGCAGGATGTGGCTAATGTGGTTGCCTACCTGAAATCGCTCTAAGATCGGCGCGGAAGAGGGACGACCTTCCGCGGCGGCTCGCACTGGTCCCTTCAGCCTGTCCCCGGGCATTGCACCGGGGCGAGCCGGTTTGGGAGGCGGCTGCTGGGCACGGGACGGGGTTGGCATCCCGTCCGAACTGATGATCGACATGGCGAACAAACCTGGAGGGTCACGCTTCGGCGTGATCCGTTTGAAGGTAGCAGGACCTTCCAGGTCCCGATTCCGAACAATCCTGACCTGCAAGATCTGCGATGTTGTAAGCGGCAAAGATGGACCCCTGTCGCGCCTGGTTTGAAGAATGCGAAAAATAATGGAGATAGGGACGGACCCGCAGACCGCGCAAATTTACGCGAGTTGAGGAGGAGTCATGCCAGCGTCCTGTCCCACATTTTAGCTCAGTCATGAAATCCTCGACAGAATCGTCCAGCAATCCGCGCCTGACCAGTCAGGCTTGCTTGCCGACAAATGGCAGCGAGATCATGTCCAAGGCTTTGGCAATCGCCCCGTTGCTCATAGGAAACGATGCCTGCTCCCTCTATCGTCAAGTCAAGATGTAAGACCTGACCCAAAGGATAGCTTTTCCATTAGGTACATATATCGCCCCTCTGGTACCGATGGCAGGATTTCCAGCGTACGAAAGTGACAGGAGAACTCATTGGCAAAACACTCCAAGGTATATTCGTTGTCCATGGTGGCGTTGCCATAGTGATCCCGCAGGAATGCATCGGTACCCGGGATGAATTCGATGATTAGGAAGCGACCGGCATACATGGATAGGAGACGTGCTATGGATCGGGAGCTCATGCGATACTTACCGAAATAGAGGTGGTGGATGGCTGCCGTAAGAATGACCAGGTCTGATCGAAATCTGTCGATGAATCTGGGGAGAGGATTGGTGAGCATCCCATGGCCCTCTTGTGGTGAGACGAAATCAACAATGCCACACCTGATGGGCAACTTTGCCTTTTGCACTGAGGCGTAAAGAATGTCGATTGAACTGCTGTCAGCATCAATCGTTGCCGCAGTATACCCCTTGATCGCTGCGAACTTTGCAAACAACCCTCCGTCGCGACCAAGATCCAACACCGTCCGGACCTGTGGCCTGAGCTGAGTCAGCCATTCATCCACGGCCCTCACCTTGGGGTTTCCATGCCGGTGTGTCCCTGGGGCTAGGCCGTCACGTTCCAGTTCGCACCGATCTTCCTGACCCCATTGAGGAGAGCCGGTTGACGCTTGTGCGGCCGCCGTTGTTGGCAGACGGGCCAGTTCCCTTCGTAGCCGGGTTATCACTTTGATGGCCTGCTTCGGTGAGGAAAAGTCAGCGGCTCGAAATTGGAGAAATCTCCTCCATTCCATCTGCACCATTCTTATTGAGTGGAGCTGCGTTTGCAGGATTGCATGGGGGAGTCGAGTGCGCCACCTGTGCCGTCGCCAGGCGCCCCCTCTAATCATCGCATGATGGTTCGCATCGGAAATTGTCGAGAATCGATGTGCGAGCATCGATCGCACGATTTCATCGTTTCCGTTGCGCAGTAGATCCAAAGTGTTCAGGAATGTCTTTCTGAACTCGTTCAGGCTTGTATGTGCAGTTGATGGATCAAACGCCTCTATCGACGTCAGGTCTACCCACAAGGGATCCGGTCCATCAAAGAGAATATTCCATGGATGGGAATCGATCAGGCAGAGATTCTTAGTGAACAGCAACTCGTGCATCGACAAACAAGTCTCAGCAGCAGCATTGAACATGGATGCCGACCATTCGTGAGGGTAGCTGACGTAGGGTAATCGCGGCTGTGAAAAGCGAAGTTTGCCTGAAGTATCAACGTCCTGCTCCAGGCATCGCTTGGTATCGACGAGCAGGCGTTTTTTGCAAAGTTCCCCGATAGTGCCGTCGTCCCATATCCGTTGATAAAACCCAGCCCACGGCGGACGTATTTCGCGGACTATTTCCGTGTCGGAAGCCATCAAGCTCACCTTGCGGTCAATCATGTCTCCAAATGCATGCATGGGGTCCAGGTATTATGGGGCACTGAGTCGGCGCAAGAGATGCAGATTCGACTCATGATTATGATCGCTCGGGAAAGGAGGTTCGGTTCGATCCGGAGAGAGAGGTAACAATTTATCCGGAGAGGCAGTCAAAAAAGGTCAGGTCATCTAGTGTGTATTAACCGATTGAGAAGAGAGGGGATGTGCGCGAAGGTTGGAATGGAGAGTTTTTCGGAGGTAGACGACGCGACTTCAGCTTGGATTTCAGGTTGTGATGGCCACAGTACAAACTACAACATGACCTGGCCTATGTTGACTGCCCTTATATGCCTAACATCGATTTGCTGTGTTCTTTGACAAATTGACCGGCATCCATCCGGGTACCAACATAGTAATAGATGTGATTTGGAGTAGCATACAACTCCCAGAATCTTCGCCCGCCTCCTTTAGAAAATAAAGGCGAAACCTGCAATGTTCCCCCGCTCCTTTCGTAGGCATAGCTTATCGACAAACGGCGCAGCAAGGAAAGCGATTTCACTCGGCAGACACCTGATTCGGGGATATTGATTACAACACCGCGCAACGAAGGCCAGAGACGAGCACCTTTCTCGTCTTGTACGATATCGACCAACCCGCAATAGCCATCTGGAACCACAAATACATATTTCCGACTCAATATTTGATACGCGAAAAAGGCAGCAAGGGCCAAACCAAAAACAAACCAGAATCTTGTCGAACTATTATGTGGGGCCGCACGCATGTCCGGCAAGAAATACACGCTTCATCGGTGCAGCGATGTCCCTCGGAGTTGTTCCCTCATCCTCGGCGCTGCAATTGAGTATTGATCGTCCTTTCAAAAACACGTGCATCGCGGGAAATATTGTGAAATCGGAATTACTTCCAAGTGCACGAGCATTGACAATTCGGTGATATCGAATATCACTGCTCCTTCCTCGACTCGTTAGTATTACCTCTTGCTCTCCTTGAAAACTCACGGCTGGCAAAAATTCCTCCGTAGATATAAAGAAGGAGTGCAGGGTTGAACTTATGCTTCTCGATGAGAATGTAGAGGAAAAATGCGACAAACGCCATTGATATCATAAAGCATAACGTGCTCATAATTATGTTTACATGTTTCATGCTATTCGTACTTCTCAGAGAAAACTTCTCGCTCGCAATCAAGCTTGTCATGTTTCGATTGAGGTATCCTATGTTCTGCTCAACTGTTTCGCGCCACCATTAAATTGTTTTGGGAGCAGTCATAAATGGTCAGGTCATGTAGTTTGTACTGCATCCAAACAACCTAAAGGCTGCGCCTAAATCACTTCTGATCTCTTCGTCGCCATTGATGTGGTAGAATCCGATACACTAGCGCAATAAACAACACAGTCCCAAACAATGCCTCCCTTGGGCGACTGAAGCCGTAGTGGGTAAACTCAAAGACAAGCACTGGTGCTAGGCATAACGCACCAAGCGAGTAGAAAATTCGTAGTAGCATGGCTGAATTTATGATACTTCATAGCGCTTCTCAATGCCCTATATTCCACTATAATTCATTAGAGACAGTCAAAAAAAGGTCAGGTAGTTTGTATTGAGCGAATGAGAAGAGAAGGGGTGTTCGTGAAGGTGGGAATGGAGCATTCTACGGAGGTAAACGACTTGATTTTGACGGGGATTTCATGCCGTGATGTCTGAGTACGAACTACATGACCTCGTTCTGCCTGCCTCCTCCAATCTCAAAGTCCCTTTATGATTGCATCAAATATATGCCTTACGTATTCATTTGAACTGAGAATGGAGAGCGAAACGAGCCAAATGGAAAAGACAATCAAAATAACAGCTGCCGGAACACCAAGTGCGCGCGGGTAGTCCTGATCAATGAAATATTGATATGAGAATGTCGAGAGGTGGATGCTTATAATGCCAGAAACGCTGCCAAATATAAACAGGATCACGCGTTTCCCGGCCTCTCTCTTTCTGCCAAGTATGAGATTAGATGTTAAGTATAACAAGGCTCCAGATATCAGAAAGGCAAACCATGTATAGTGTTGTTCAGCGGCTCCCGTCACGACGCTAATCGAAATATTTGTTGCCAAGGAGGCAGACGAAAAGGGATAGGTCATGTGGCTTGTATCTGGCGACTGTGAATAGAGGGGGTGTTCGCGAGGGTAGGAATGGAGCAATCTACGGAGGTAAGCGACTTGATTTTGACCTGGGTTTCAGGCCGTGATGATTGAGTGCGAACTACATGACTCATTGTGGTTGCCTCATGCATACGCTGGTGAAGAGCTCGGATGAGCGAATTGTTTGAGCTCCGCTTTACGGATACGATCCTATTTGAATGAATACGAACACCTGCCGGAGATAGGGATCCGCATATGGCGCAGATTTGCGCAGATTGGCGCGTGGTGGATTGATCCGGAAATCTGCGGCCATGGGCGCACTGGGCGGATGAGTCGGATAGGGAAATCGAGTGGATGTTGGAGTAAGGATGGCTCTTCCGTTCCCATGGGAGGCGCGCTTAGTCGTGCCCGGATCAAGGGTGGCGGGATTGTCCGTTTGCTGTGGAGAGAAATCCACTCGGGAATTTTGCCTGTTTGCCGAGGAGCGGAGTCGGGAGCTGGAAGCTTCCGCTATGCTCTGAGGTCAAACCGGGCACGACGAAGCGTGCCCCTCCCGGTCGGGGGTTATTGAGTGCGACGAGCGTTCCCGTCCCTATTGGATGATAGTCGGGCACGACGAAGGTTGCCCCGGTCGGGGGGCGCAACAAAGCCTGATCGTCCCGTCGGAAGCTTTTTTGTTGCCGTCGAGCTTTTTGGATGTCGCCGGAATCTCGCTGAAAGGGGCGGTGGTGCTCAGGTGCCGTCGGCGGTGCGTTCGCGGCGGATGCTGGCTGGTGCGGGGGACTTGTCAGGTGCTGTCCCGGACTTGTCGGGTGAGGTCGGGGACTGGGCGATTTCGGCTGAAGATGGGGCTTCTTTTGAAGGGGTTGGGGGTGACTTCAATTGACGGTCGCATTCGGCGATGGAGCGGAAGAGGGCGTTGATTTCTTCCATCTCTTCGGGTCTCAGCTTTTTCTTGGGGATCGTGCGATCGGCG
>CAUJJL010000115.1 GCA_963205455.1 Verrucomicrobiota bacterium | reverse complement strand
GTGAGTTGTCCCCCACCCTTTCGCGACGCCTCCACCAGGGCGTTGGCGACAGGTCCCCGGTAGAATCCGTCGGAGCCGTTGCGTGCGAGCAGTTCCATGGTCCGTGCGAGGTCGTGATTGGGGAGGCGCGAGCCGATGTCGGGAAGTTCTCCCTTCGGCAGGAAGATCATTGCGAGGGTGCCATCGCCTCCGCGCAGCTTGTCGAGGCGTTCCTCAAAGAGCAGGCGCGTCTTCGGCAGAACCGTGAAACCGGAGTCTGCGAGTGTGATGGCCGGTTGGATGATCTGTTGCCAGGGAAGTTTGCCCCAGCGCGCATGCGCCGCATGCAGTCCGGCCGCGAGCCCGGGCGTGCAGACGGCGGACCAGCCGTCGTACCGGGATTTCTCGGGCTTTTTTCGATAGTCGGAGGGGACAAGGGACCGGCTTGCCTCGTCCATCGCATCCACCGCGTAGGTATTGCCGGACTTGGCGTCGAAATAGAGAAGCATCAGCTTGCCACCCAGTCCGGAGCCGTAAGGTTCCGCCACGCCGAGGGCGAGTGATACGGCGACAGCCGCGTCGATTGCGTTTCCGCCTTCGCGAAAAATCGCGTCGCCCGCGGCCGCCGCCTCGGGGTGACCGGCGACAACCATCGTGCGCTTTGCGGTCACCGGTTTGACAAGGACCGGTACTTCGCCGCGAACAATGACCGCCGCTATGCCGAGCAGGATCAGGAGGGGGATGGAACGTGAGCGTGGAGAGATCATGGTGGAACAACCCGGAGCGTGATCCGGTGACTATGCGTTTCGATGTGCGATCAGGGATTGGTAGGAAGGCGCGCGGGCCTGAAAGACGGTTGTGAATTCAAAAGGCCACACTGCAGTGCTCGGCGCGAGTTTCCATTTCGGATGTGCCGCCACCACCGCACTCGCCTCGTCAAAGTAAGGCGCGTGGTCGGTGCGAAAATGCAATGGAGCTCCCGGGATTGCATGAGCTGCTAGCGCGTCAAGAAACTCGGGCTGGATAAGACGATTTTTCCAGTGCCGACGTTTGGGCCAGGGATCGGGAAAAAGGACGAAGATTGCGCTCAGTTTCACGTGTTCGGGCAATGCCGCCAGGAGGTCGCTTGCCGAGGCGTGCAGAAACGCGAGGTTGGCGAGCCGCGAGCGTTCCTTCTTGCGGGTGCCGCGCCGGATGCGATCGCTCATGAGGTCGATGCCGAGGCAGAAAACGCGCGGGTGAGCGGTGGCGTAGGCCTCCAGAAAGTGTCCGTGACCGCAGCCAATTTCGAGTACGATGCGTTCGTGGCCTTCAATCAGCGGTCGCAGTGCGGCACGGACCTCGGCACGGCGCTGCTCGTGCAGGTGACGATAATCCGGTGCGTCGGCTCTGGTCATGGCGTCACCCTGGAGGGACCCTTTACGAGTGTGATGACGCACTCAAGGTGCCGGGTCTGGGGAAACAGGTCGAACGGCTGCACGCGCTTGAGCACATACCCGGCAGCGATGAATTCCTTCAGGTCCCGCATCTGCGTGGCCGGATCGCACGAAACGTAGACGACGGCCAGCGGGCTGTAGTGGAAAAGTTGTGACAGAAACGATGCGTCACATCCTTTTCTGGGAGGATCGATGACCACCACCGTCTCCACGGGCGGAAAGGAAAGGCCGTCGAAGATCCTCGAGGCGTCACCCGCGACAAACCGGGCGTTGGTGATGCCATTGGCCGTGGCATTTTCGCGCGCGAAAGTGACGCTGCTTTCGCTGACCTCGACACCGGCCACCTGATGAAACGCGGGGGCCGCGGAAAGGGCGAACAATCCGCTTCCGCAGTAGGCATCCACGAGGTGACGCGCGCCGCTCGCGGCAGCCTGATCACGAACATAGGCGGTGAAGGCCGGGAGGATGAAGGGGTTGTTTTGAAAAAAGTCGCGCGCCAGAAAGCGCAGCCTGAGGCTGCCCACCGTCTCGGTGATGACCGAATCGTAGTCGGTCGTCACCTCTCCGGAAGCTTCGCGCAGAAGCAGCGTCGCGCCGCGCTGATAATCTCCGGCTGATGCCTTTGCGAGAACCTCGGCTCGGAGGCTGGTCAGACGGGTGTTGATGGCTTCGGTGGCGATGAGGCACTGCGGAACGTCGACGATGTCGAAGCGGGCACCCTGCCTCAGGAACCCGATAGGCATCGCCTTGTCGGGATTGCCTTCAGTGATTCCCCCGCTGCGGGGTGCAGCGAAGTGCGGAGTGATCTTGGAACGATAGCCCCATTCCTTTGGAGAAGGGATAACGGGTTCGACAGGGAAATGGATGCCCGCCATGTGCTCGAGCAGCTCGGCCACCTGACGTTGTTTCCACGCGAGCTGTGCGCTGTAGTTAAAATGTTGATACTGGCAGCCCCCGCACCGGCCGAACAGCGGGCAGCGTGCGGTCACTCGATCCTTGGAAGGGGTGAGGATCTCAAGTACATCGGCCTCCGAGAAATTCCTGTGGTTGCGGAAAACCCGGGCGCGAATCCGCTCTCCAGGAAGAGTGAAAGGAACCATGACGACCCAATTTTCCAGGCGCCCCTTCGGATGATCGATGGATATACGACCGAGCCCGGAACCGAGGTTCGTCAATGAAGCGATCTCCAGTTCGATTTCCTGGTGATACGCAAACGGATAGTCGTTTGATTTCTTCTTCTTGGCCACATACTCCACGTTCAAGCCGGGCGATGAATTCACAAATCAAATCATGATCCTGTCACTGCGATGTGTTGGGTTCTGCAATTGCCCAGCTATTTACCCCGTCGTGTCCTCGCCTATTTTCACTTGATGGTGGATTCGCCCTCCTCCTTTGGCAGGGCCTTCGGAATTTTGGCTGCCGGGTCCATCCGCGCGGTCGGTCTGACATCGACGCTTCTCCTCCGTTTGCGACATTGCAACCACCCGGAGGCTGGTCAGCGTATCGCTCTCCGTGGAACACGTGCCGGAAAAGATCACCAGCCTGCAGAACCCGCGCATCAAACAACTGGTCAAGTTGCGTGACCGGCGGGCGCGCGACGAAGCGGGTGTCTTTCTCGTCGAGGGATACCGCGAGATCCGGCGCGCGCTGGAAAAGGAGGTTGCCATGAGCGAGCTGTATTTTTCCCCGGAATGGTTCATGGGGGAGAATGAAGGCGCACTTCTCGAAAGCGCCCGAAAAGCGGGAGCAAGGCTGATTGAGTTGAACAAGGACGCCTTCGCAAAGGTGGCCTATCGTGAACGGCCGGATGGTCTGCTCGCGGTCGCACCGCAGTGGAAGCTAGCGCTCGAGGATTTGAAACTGCCGGTGGATCCGTTTCTCCTCGTGGTCGAGGCGATTGAAAAACCCGGCAACCTCGGCACGATCCTGCGCAGTGCCGATGCGGCCGGGTGCAATGCGGTGATTGTCTGCGATCCGGTGACGGATCTCTTCAACCCCAATGTGGTGCGAGCGTCGACGGGGGTGATTTTTTCGGTGCCCTGCCTGATTTCCAGCAGCATTGAAGTTCATGCCTGGCTGAAGCGCAGGGGAATCCGCACTGTGGCGACCACGCCTGGGGCAAAGGCGCTTTACACGGACAGTGACCTTCGAGGTCCGTTGGCTGTCGTGATGGGGAGCGAACAGTATGGCCTGAGCGATTTCTGGCTTCGGGAGGCGGACCTTCCCGTGCGCATTCCCATGGCGGGCCAGGCGGACTCGCTGAATGTCGCCATGGCGACCATCATCACGCTTTTTGAGGCCGTTCGCCAGCGCGGTCAGCGGCCGGGTTTGAGCTGAAATCCTGCCTTGCGCAGCGCACGCCGGAGTGCGGTGGCGTGCGCGTGGTCGCGAGTTTCCACGGTGCAACTGCAGGTGACTGCGCTGACGTCCGGTCCGCTGAACGCACGATCATGCGAAATGTCCTTGATGCTTGCGCCTGCACCGGCGATCGCGCGCGCCAGGGACGCGAGTCCGCCCGGCCTGTCGCTGATCACAACGCTGAAGCGTGCGATGCGCCCATCCGCGACGAGTCCGAGTTCGATCACACGACTGAGAACAGCCGGATCGATGTTGCCCCCACAGACGGCCAAGGCGACGCGTTTGCCGACGAGGTCGGGGAGTTTGCCAGCCAGGAATGCCGCGAGCGGTGCCGCCGCGGCGCCCTCGACGACGGTTTTTTCCAATTCGGCCATGCGCAGGATTGCGAGGGCGATGGCGTCCTCTCGCACGCTGACGACGCGATCGACGCGTGAACGCGCGAGTTCGAAGGCGCGTTTGCCCACCTTCAGCACCGCAAGGCCGTCGGCGAGGGTGGACTGGCGCGGAATGGCGACCGGTTGACCGGCCTTGAGCGCCGCGGTGAAGCTGCTGGTCGCAACACTTTCGACACCGATGATCTTGACGCTGGGCTTCAGCGCCTTCACTGCGATCGCGATGCCGGCGATCAATCCCGCACCACCAATCGGACATACGATGGCATCGAGGTTCCGGACCTGCTGGAGGATTTCCAGACCGGCGGTCCCCTGCCCCGCAATGATATCCGGATCGTCGAAACCGTGTATGTAGGTCGCTCCCTCCCTTGCGACGATTTTATCTGCCGCGGCCCGCGCCTCGGTGAAGTCGCGTCCCTGGATCACCACGCGTGCCCCGAGGCGTTCGCAGGTCGTGCGCTTTATCAGAGGAGCGTATTCCGGCATGACCACCGTCACGTCGATTTTCAGCAGGCGACCGTGATAGGCCAGACCAAGGGCGTGATTGCCTGCACTGGCGGCGACGACTCCGTTGCGCCGGGCGGCGGGCGATAGCTTCAGCAGCGCATTGCGGGCACCCCTTTCCTTGAAGGATCCTGTGCGCTGCATGTTGTCGAGTTTGCAGAAGATGCGTGCGCCCGTGATATCGCTCAGTGCCATCGATTCAGGGCATGGCGAGAGGATAACACCGCCTGCTATGCGTCGGGCGGCGGCGCGGATGCTGGTCGGGGTGACCTCTTCGCGGGAGGAGAGAGCGGCAGGTGAGTCTGGGGCTGGCATCGGCAGAGATTGGCGTCGCGTGTGAATCACGCCAATGGAGAAGTTGTGAGGCGCTGCATCTCCCCGATGAAACAGGGATTGAGCGACGAGAGCGGAAAGGCGATGCGGTGAATGTCATGCGCCCGTGCGCGTGGGCAGCGTGAAATGGAAGGAAGTGCCCTCGCCCAACCTGCTTTCGGCCCAGACCCGTCCGCCGTGAAGCTGCACGATGTGTTTCACGATAGATAGCCCCAGTCCGGTTCCTCCTTTGTCGCGGGCGCGTCCCTTTTCTACCCTATAAAATCTTTCGAAGATGTGGGGCAGATCTTCAGCGGGTATGCCGGGACCGTTGTCGCTGACGGAAACCTCGACTTCCCGTCCAAGCAGTCGGATGCCGACGTGGAGGCGGGTACCGTTTGGGGTGTACTTGCGGGCATTGTCCAGAAGGTTGTCCAATGCCTGGGCGATTTTCAGCGGGTCCGCCAGGATGGGGCCGAGGGATTTGTCGACGTCATGAGCCAAGGGATGCGAGCCGGCTTCGGTCCGCGATTGAAAATCCGCGACGACGTCTGCGACCAGCTTGTGCAGATCGACGGTTTCGCGTTTGAGGCCTGGATTTGTGGATTCGAGGCGCGACAGTGCAAGGAGGTCATCGATCAAGGAGCTCAGGCGTTCGGTGTGGCGGTGAACCGTGCGCAGAAAACGATCCCGATCTTGGGGAGCCACGCTGTCACCTCCATCGACCAGGGTTTCGATGAAGCCCTTGATCAGGCTCAGGGGAGTTCGCAGTTCATGGGAGACGTTGGCGACAAATTCTTTCCTCATTCCCTCCAGCTTCTTTTGCCTGGTGATATCGTGGAGCACGAAGAGCACCCAAGGTCCGTGGGAGTCGTTTGGTGCCGCGACGGTTGTGCCCGTGATTTCCACGCACGTTGAAATTGAACCTGTGATGAACTCAATTTCGCGTCGGGCCTCGGCTTCGCCCGCTTTCACCGCTCGGACATGATCGAGGAAGGGCGGGAATGGGAGTATATGTTCAATCCTATGCCCGAGTATGTTGACGGCATTGGGAAAAATCGCGTGAAAGGCCTTGTTCGCCAGCAGGACGGTGTTGGTGGCGTCGATGATGAGCACGGCTTCCTGGAGGCTGCCGAGTGTGGCGGTGAATTGGGCAAGCTGATCCGAGCGGACGCGCTGCAGGCGTTCATTCTCGGCAAGGAGTTCGTTGGTCCTTTTGGAAAGTTTAGCCCAGCGATCCCGTGCAAAGAGGATACCGGTTTCCGGTTTATGGGGGATGGCTCGAACCAGTGTGCGGTTAATCTCAATGACCGTCGACCGGGTCTGCCAGAGAAGAAACAGGGTCACGAGCAGTGCGATCGAAAGAAGAATGATCAACAGAGTCTGCATGACCTGAAACGCCTGAGTGGTGGAAGAATCAATAGGCCAAGTCTATTGGCAGTTCTGGGGGGATGAAATAGGTGGGAGAAAAACGGCGACTCTCCGCTATTGTCTCACATTGCTTAGGAACGATCATGCGGATTGCGATTCTGCGCGACGTTCGGCGAACCGGTAGCCGACGCCTCGGATCGTTTCCACCCAATCGGCTTCCTTCCCCAGTTTTTCGCGGAGTCTTCGGATATGGGTGTCCACGGTGCGGGTTTCGATATCAGACTCGTAGTTCCAAACGGTAACCAGCAAGTGTTCACGCGTCTGCACCCTGCCCCGTCGCTCCATCAGGATGTGCAGCAGCTTGAATTCCGTGGCTGTCAGATCGATGGGCTGATCGTGCACGGTCACTTCGTGACGGTCGATGTCCAGAACAATGCCTTCGAGCTGAATTCTGCGCGGGTTGCCCCCCTCCTTCGGGGTGCTTCGTCGGAGGAGGGATTGGACTCTAAGCATTAACTCACGGATACTGAATGGCTTGGAAATGTAGTCATCGGCTCCGATCTCGAGTCCCTGCACCCGATCATTCTCTTCGGCTTTGGCGGTGAGGAAAATGATCGGGACGCGGTGGAGTGCTGGATCTGCCCGTAGCATGCGGCAGAGCTGCAACCCGGTGATCTCAGGCATCATGACGTCGAGTACGACCAGGTCGGGCAGGAAGGATCGTGCAACCCCGATACCGCGATTGGGGTCATTGAGGAGCTCGACGACATAGCCTTTGCCCCTGAGATGGTAGCCGAGGAGATCGGTCATGTCGGACTCGTCGTCGATGACCAGGATACGCTGGTCCTTGGGATCTTTCATAGATCCATACTGCTACTCCGGCATCGGGCATTCGCCGAATGGAATCATCCGGTGTTTCCAAATTGTAACAACGGAGGGTGAAGCATCGTTCTCTCGATGGCGACAAGGTGGATCATAACCAAGGGGATATAAGTTTGTTATACAGTGAATTGCGGTCAATCGTCAGAACGCGCATGATGCATGAGAGTAGCGTTATGGCTCACGATACCGTATCGGATTTGCCGGCACCGATCAGGATCATCAAAAGACTTATGTCAGAAGGGTTTACTCCGCTGATGCGGCTGGCTTGCCCAAGGGTTTGGGGGCGAATCCGGTCGAGTTTGAGCGCGCTTTCGCGGCGGAGTCCCCTAACCTGCTGATAATCGATAGATTGCGGGATCTTTATCTTTTCAATCTGGCTGAGTTTGGCTATCTGTCGCTCCTCCCGGGCAAGATAACCGGCATAGCTTACCCGGTACAGCACCTCCTCCTGTATGGGGCGTGAAAGCTCGAGGAATTCTGGGGGATACCGAACCGGCGGCGCATTGCCCGTGATGCTCCTGCGGATGGCATCGCCCCAGGTCCCCTGCCCGCCCTCAATTCGAGTTTTCTCGAAGAACTCCCGCCACTTGAGAACCTCCGCGCGCTTGTTCTCGATGCGTGCGAGTCGACTGGGTGACACAAGGCCGTGAGCGCGCGCGTGGTGCGCCAAGCGAAATTCCGCGCTGCCGTGATTGAAGAGCAAACGATACTCGGCGCGACTCGTGAACATACGGTAGGGTTCGTTTGTGCCTTTGGTGACGAGATCATCCACCAGGACGCCGGTGTAGCCTTCGTGGCGACCGATAATGAGAGGAGCCGCTCCCCTCACCTTGCTGGCGGCATTTACCCCGGCCAAGAGACCCTGGCAGGCTGCCTCTTCATATCCGGAGGTTCCATTGATCTGTCCCGCGAAGAAGAGGTTTTCGACCTTTTTGGATTCCAGGGATGGGAAAAGCTGAGTCGGCGGCGCAAAGTCGTATTCCACTGCGTAGGCTGGGCGAAGAAGCACCGCTTTCTCCAGTCCGGGCACACTGTGAACCATCTCCTGCTGAATTTCAAAAGGCAGCGACGTCGAAAGCCCGTTCACATAGTACTCATTTGTCGACCGACCTTCGGGTTCAAGGAATAGCAGATGCCGGGGTTTGTCGGCAAAGCGGACGAATTTGTCTTCAATGCTTGGGCAATAGCGGGGACCAACACCCTCAATTTCACCGGAATACATTGCGGAACGATGGAGGTTTGTTCTGACGAGTTCGGCTGTGCGCTCCGTCGTGTAGGTCATCCAACAGGACACCTGGTTTGTGCCTGCGATCCAGCCGAGGCGCTGTTCGCCTGTCTGTTCCACGTGGAACATTGGCTCTGGGTCGCGCGTGTCGTGAAACGCGAACCGAGTTACCTCAGCATCACCTCGCTGCTCGGTCATCTTCGAGAAATCAAGGCTTCGTCCAAGCAGTCGTGGCGGCGTTCCGGTCTTCAGGCGCTGCAGCTCAATGCCGGCTTCGAGAAAGCTCGCCGAAAGCGTCTTCGCGCTGAAGTCTCCCAATCGTCCTCCTTCGTTCTTGTTCTGGCCGATATGCATCAATCCTCGAAGAAACGTCCCCGTGGTAACGATCACCGTTCTGCCGCGGAATTCGAGGTCCAGGTTGGTGCGTACACCCACAACCTTGCCGCGCTCGAAGATCAAGCCAGTCACGGTTGCCTGAAAGGGAAGGAGGTTGGACTGGAGTTCGAGGGTGTGTTTGAGCCGAAACTGGTACGCCTTCTTGTCGCATTGAGCCCGAGGAGACTGTACCGACAGGCCCTTTGATTCATTGAGGAGCCTGAACTGGATGGCGGTGCAATCGGTGTTGATCGCCATTTCGCCGCTGAGCGCATCAATTTCCCTCACAATCTGACCCTTGGCCTGGCCGCCGATTGCGGGGTTGCAGCTCATCTGTGCAATGGTGTCCAGATTGCCCGTAAGTAGCAGGGTAGAGGCCCCCATCCGGGCCGCTGCCAAGGCTGCCTCACAACCCGCATGTCCCGCACCACAAACGATCACATCATAGCCATCCTGAAATCCGCGATTGGTCATTGGAGTACGCTCCCTCAGGCCTCAAGTTCATCTGCCAGCGGTATCATAACCTATTGTTTAAAAATACTTTATATACCAAGCTCTCAACTTTGCTTCGCATTCATCATGAATCACAATCGTGCGGCAGGTGCGTTGGTGGGGCATGATGTCCGTCACATCCCTTCTCCACGCGCGTGTCCACGAATCGATTGGCCAGCTTGTCAGAGCAAGGACTCCAAGCAAACGAATTGAGAGGGAGTGACAAACGCAGCCGAGAGCTGACCAGATTTCAGGAGGTGGTTCTGTAAATCAATAAATAACCTAAATAACTTATGTATACCAACTTAAAGCATGTACTACTTGCCGATGCAAAAGGTCGCAAAGAGGCGATCCAGCATGCGTTCATTGTCAAACTTGCCTTGGATTTCACCCATGGCTTCAAGCGCCTCGCGGAGATCGCTGGCAATCAGCTCGGGAGGCGAGGGGGACTGTGCCTCCGCGCGAAGAAGCTGCAGCGCCGCTTCAAGACTGACCTTTGCCCGTTCCAGGGCATGGGCATGGCGGGCGTTCACTGCAATGATTTCGTCGCCCGTCTGATCCTGAAACCCTTCGGCCACCTTCTCAATTGCGGCGATCAGTGCGGGCACGCCGTCGCCAGTCTGCGCAGAAACCGCGAGGGTGCCAACGTGGGGTGCCAGGGCTGCAGGCAGGCCGGCCTTCGCCAGTTCGTCGATTGAGAGGGTTCTCGCCGCGTGTTCCGGTGACACAAGATCCGCCTTGTTACCCACCACCAGGATCGTCGGCGAATGCGCCAGGGCAATGATCTCGCGGGACAGGGCTGGGGTAGGGGCGCTGAGATCGATGACCCACAGCAGCAAATCCGCAGCACGCGCTCTTTCGTAAGTCTTCTCGATGCCCATTCGCTCGATCTCTCCGGGCGTGGGATTCAGTCCCGCCGTATCGATCAGCCGCACGGAATGTGCTCCTGCCAGGAAATTTTCCTCGATGAAGTCCCTTGTGGTCCCTGGCTCGGCCGAAACGATTGCGCGCTCGTAACCCACGATGCGATTCAGAAGTGAACTCTTGCCGGCGTTGGGGGCGCCGAGGATGACCGTGCGAATGCCGTGACGCAGGATCTCGCCGTAGCGCTGGGTGGCGAGAAGCCGCCGGGTTCCTGCCAGCACCCGGTCGACCGCGCTCCGGACCAGGTCGCGATCCTCCGCAGGCAGGTCCTCGTCAGGAAAATCGATGTAGGCTTCCACGCGGGCAAGCGCATCAAGAAGTTCGCTGTTCAGCCTTGCGAGATGGCGCCCGAGGACTCCGTCCAATTGCTGCTGTGCCGCCGCCAGCGCACGCTCACTCCGCGCGCGTATGACATCCATCACCGCCTCCGCCTGGCTGAGATCGAGTTTGCCACCGAGGAAGGCGCGCTGGGTGAACTCGCCAGGTCGGGCCAGGCGACATCCCCGCGCGCAGAGATCGTCCAACAGGCGCCGCACGATGAAGGGATTTCCATGGCAGGAAAGTTCCAGCACATCCTCACCGGTGTAGCTCGCCGGCGACTCATAATACGTCGCCACTAAGGTATCCAAAATCCTGTTACTGCCCGTCTCCCGATGGCGAACAACATGGGCCCTGCGCGGGCTTAGGGAAATAGCATAAAGCGATTTCGAAAACCCGGCACACAGCGGCCCGCTGATGCGCAGGACGGCAATCGCCGATGTCCCGGCCGGCGTGGCCAGCGCCACGATGGTATCATTGGTGGAAGGAACGGACACCCTTCGCAGGCAATCGCGTCACCGTATGCACGCAAAGGCAAAAATACCGGATCCTGCTGTTTGCGGAATAAACGCCTGCCGCAGCTTTACTGCCGGTTTGCCGCGAGAAATCCGACAACCTCAGCCCACCAAGAGAATTCAGAACCCTGCGTCGGAAAGCTGACGACGAAGCGACGCGATCGCGTCGGGCGCCTGGGCGACAATGTCGCTCTTTGACCACACGCACTCGATCGTTAGGTGGCGACACGCGGTTGCTGAGCGCAAGGCGCGGAGAAAGGGGCGGAAGTCTTCGTTGTAGCGGCCCGGTTCGGCGCGTTCCCGATTCTCGGCAATATGCGCGTGGGTCACCAGCGTCGCGTGACGCGTGATCGCGTCGGGCGTCTCTCCATTCCGCAACATGTGGAATACATCCACGAGTAGCCGTACATTCGGATGGTTGCATCGCCTGACCGCCTCGGCGCCGTCGTCGAGCGTG
>CAUJJL010000114.1 GCA_963205455.1 Verrucomicrobiota bacterium | reverse complement strand
TGGCAATCTCCTCTGCAAACGTGGCGATTCCACCCCGCTTGGGGTAAAACTCGTGAGTGATGAGAAAAAGAGGACGGGTTTGCGCGGCAGCGCTCATTCGCGGCGATTGGAAAGGAATTTGTTCCCACAGGAAATCAGCAGGCTCGGATGGAGGCAAGATTTGTGAGCGCGAGTTGCGTACAGGACAGCGGTTATGGGATTTGGTTCACATCGACCCCGCGTAAGCCGTGCGACGGTGTGCAAATGGAGCGAACGCCGCCAACATGGCCGACAGGTGTGGCGGAAAGGCACATTGGGGCGACCGGTGAGGGTCACCGCTGGAGACCACGCCCGGAATTGGCCTGCAGGTCTCGCATGGAGAAGGCATTCAATCACTTGAATGCATGTGCGGCACGACTTCGTCGGGCGTGTCAATCTCGCGAAGCGTGTTATGCGTGCGGCTTATTTGATGGCATTGCTCCGGCAGCAGGGGAATACCGGTGCGCGCCGGCAAGCATCTGTCAAGAATCAAGACCCGACGTCATTGGCGGAATGATCCGGACATGGGTTACACTTTGTCCAAGGACATGGGTTGGACGGCTGCGGTCAGTAGGTGTGGCGTGGCGGCACGCTCGGTCGCGTAAGCGGCTGTGGAGCGGGATCCTCCAGTGCGGCCTGGTTGAGCGCCTTTAGGCCGTCCAGTGTGTCCTGCTCGACCCACGCTTCAAATTCGTCGTCCGTCATCGGGTCTTGATCCTCGTCGTTGTGCGTGCGAGAGACTGGAGTTTTGGCGCTCCCATTCGTTCCCCGCACGTTTGTGGACCTCGTCTTCATTGTCATAGTATGCTCCGTTGGATCGGATGAGGTCAATTGGATCCGGTACGAGCTGCGCTGACGCCTCGGGTCCGGAATTGTCCCATCCCTTCACGCGCACTCGCGGATTGCCTCGGTATCGTACTGCCACTCATGTTACCTGACGTCGTATACATCGTTTTCCTGTCTATTGGGAGCGGCACGCTTCGTCGTGCCCGGATCGGTTTGGGATGCGGCCAGGACCTGATTCAGGGGCATTGCCACAAGGGAACACAAGGTCGATGAATTGGCGAATTTGCTGGCGTTGGAATGCGCTGAGCGATCCCGGTCACGACGAAGTGTGCCCCCCTCAATTGTCAGGTTACATCGTAGGCATTTCATCACCCCTTCGTAGCTTTGTGTCTTCGTGTGGACCCATCCCTCCTACGCCAAGGGAAAACATGAATGAGTCGCACGAAGCCACAAAGGCGCGAAGGAGGAAAACAGGGGGAGGTCCTATACGCCCAACGGCCAAATCCGACTGGTGCCCCCACCGTGACTCGAACACGGATCATTCGTTTAGGAAACGAACGCTCTATCCACTTGAGCTATGGGGACGATGTTACAATTGAGGCTGAACGGTGGTTTCGGTGTCTTCGATACAAAAATGACGATTGTCGCATTGACGGATGCGACGCGGGGAGCCAGGCTTCGGTTTCGAAGTTTTGCAAACGATCATCGGAGCGGGCCTGACTTCTCCGCAGATTCTCTGAGGCGTGACTTCAAAGGCGTCCCGGACTTCTCGAAGGTAAGACTGGCGCGCGGTATTTCCAACGGGTTGTTGACCGCGGATCAGATCACGTAGCGGTCGCCCGTGCCGTAGTGTTCGATCATGTAGTCCATGTCCTTGTCGCCGCGGCCGCTGAGATTGACGAGCACGGTACGGGGCTTGTCTGGCTCCTGGCGTGCGAGTCGCATGGCATGGGCTACGGCGTGGGAGCTTTCAAGCGCCGGGATGATGCCCTCGTTTCGGCTGAGCACATAGAATGCTTCCACGGCATCCTTGTCGGACGCGGTGTGGTACTTCACGCGTTCCGTGTCCTTCAGGTGGCAGTGTTCGGGGCCGACGCCGGGATAGTCGAGTCCGCTTGCAATCGAGTGCACGGGTGCCGGCTCGCCTTTTTCATTCTGCAACAGGTAGCAGCGGAATCCGTGGATCAGACCTTCTTTCCCATAGGTCATCGTGGCGGCATGATTGCCCGGAGTTGAATCCTTGCCGAGCGGTTCGACACCATGGATTTCAACGGGGTCGTCGATGAAGCCCGCGAACAAGCCCATGGCGTTGCTGCCGCCGCCGACGCAGGCGGTCACGATGTCTGGCAGGTTACCTGTCATTTCGAGGAATTGTTCGCGCGCCTCAATTCCGACGACGTGCTGAAAGTCACGCACCATCATCGGAAACGGATGAGGACCAACAACGGAGCCGATGCAATAGATCTGGTTCACGGGATCCTGGACATAGGCGACGAGCGCGGCATCCACGGCTTCCTTCAGCGTTTTCAATCCATGCGTCGCAGGAATGACCCTCGCGCCAAGGATCTTCATGCGGGCGACATTGGGAGCCTGTTTCTGGATGTCCACCTCACCCATGTAGATGTCGCATTCGAGTCCAAAGTAAGCGGCTGCCGTGGCGAGGGCGACACCGTGCTGACCGGCTCCCGTTTCAGCGATGAGTTTCTTTTTCCCCATGAAGCGCGCGAGCAGTCCCTCCCCCATGCAATGGTTGAGCTTGTGGGCACCGGTGTGGTTGAGGTCTTCGCGTTTCAGGTAGATCTGGGTTCGTCCGAGTTTCCTGGACAAACGTGCGGCGTGATATGTGGGCGTCGGCCGCCCCTGGAAGTGCTTTCGGATGCGTCTGAGCTCTTCGATGAAATCATGCGAACGGGAGACCACGGCATAGGCGTCGCGCACCTCTGCGAGGGGCTTTTCCAGCTCTGGTGGGACAAAACTGCCGCCGTATTTTCCAAAGAAACCGGATGAATCAGGTGAGTGACGCAGGAGGGGAGAGGGGCTCATGATGGGATGAAGGGACAAATCGTCTGCCAGCGGTCGGCCATGAGGGCAAGGGGTTTGGCTTGGAGGCGCGCAGAAGTAAGAAACGTTTGAGCGCGTGAAGCTGGAATGATGCGGAAAACGCATGCCAGTCTACGTCCCATGCTTCATGCGAGAGAACGCCGCGCACGCAACAGGTGCGTATGCGGAATTGCCGCTCTGCTCCGATGCTGGAGCAGGCTATTCCTTGAATTCGTCGACCGGTTGATCCGTGGCGGAAGCAGTGGCGAGTGCAGGCGTCGAAAAGGGCAGGGCTCCCGGCCCTAGTTTTTCACGCAGACGCTTTTCGAGGTCACGAAGCTGCTCTTCGCGCTGTTCAAGTTCCATTTCACGCTCGATCTGTTCCTGGGTCTTCTGGAGAAGGCGCTCTTCGCTCTTCGACAGAAACTGTTCGCGCTGCTCGAGTCCCTTGCGTTCCTCCTGAAGGATTTCCTCGAGCCTGATGCGTTCCGCTGCCAGGTCGGCGACGGTGTCGGCAGCTTCCTTGGATTCAAAAGGATTGACGAGGCCGGTATTTTCCGGGGGTGGAGGCGCAGAGTGGGGCGGCGGCTGGGCGACCGGTTGCGCAGGTATTTCCGGAATCGTGGCGGGCGCCGTGGTTGGACCGTGGTTTCTGGCGGGAAGTCGTAGCGGGAGTTCTCCGGGCGTGCGTCGTGCCCCGGGCGGAATACCTTTGGGCTGCGTGGCCTCCATGGACGGGGCTGGTTTGCGAGGTGGCGGGGGGGCCGCAGAGAATCTCTGGGGTGGCGTCGCCTGACCGTTTTCGTCCGGCCGTTCGATGCGGGGAGGAGTCCAAGGCTCGAAAAGTCCCCGTTTCAGTTTGTCCTCCGTATCGGTTAGGATTGATTCGATTGAGTCCGGCTCGACGCGCAGGAGGGTTGCCTCCCGGAGAGAAGTCCAGACGCGTTGGTGATAACTGGTGACACCAAATTGGGTGACGTAGGATGCAAGCTGGCATTCGCCCTGGATCGCGCTGCGCACCTTTCCTGCGGTGTCGGTCGACTCGTTCAAGAGGAGAATGACCGTTGCGATGGCCGGGCCGGGCATGGTGAAGAGCAGTGAATTCGCGGTACCCTTCCAGTTGCGATCGGGCTGTCGGTACAACGTGATTGCGTCAGAACCGGCCCTGATGCGCTGCGCATCCGCTATCTTGTTGATGAATCCCACCTCGTCTTGAAATGCACGGGCGCAGGCTACCACCGCATCGATGTTTTTTCGTGCTTCACGGTCGCTGCTGCAGGGTTCGGATTGCGGTAGAGATTCGAACAAGCTCTTGAGTCCATTGAGGCGGGAAACGAATTCGGTGATCGTTTCGTCAAAGCGCGAGAGCAGCCTGTTCCAGTCGTCGAGGAACCGGGACCCCGCGAGGCCGTTCGCGTATTCCTGGTCAAATTCCCTTAGGTAATTTTCGATGCTGCGATCGATGTACGCCTGCAGCTTGGGCAGTGCAGCATCAATGTTGCGGATGCCTTCCTCCATGACGGAGACGTTCTCGACCATCTCGCGACGCTCCATCTCCTTTTTCGAGTCCCTGAATATGAAGGCCAGCAGAGGGCGACCCGCCTTGGCTGATGTCTTCTGTTCTCCGGCGACCTGCAAGGCATCGCTGATGCGTTTGCGGCTCAAGGTGAACGCAGCCTCCCGTACCAGCAGATCCTGAAGTCTGTCTGGAATCGTTGCTCTTGGAGATATTCTCGGCGTGGCCGACATGGGGACTGTTCCTTATCGACCCGGTATATCCCAAAATTTACTAAAAGGTTAGGGGGAGATTTCCTCCCGCCACTTGATTGCGCACGGCAGCGTTATCGGCCGCTGGGTCTCCGTCACCGCAGTGTCGTGGGGGATCGCTCAGAAACCCGCGGTACCGGGGGTTCGGGCGAAGGGGATGACATCACGGATGTTGGCAACGCCCGTGACGAACATGAGCATGCGTTCGAATCCCAACCCAAACCCCGAGTGCGGCACGCTGCCGTAACGGCGCAGGTCGATGTACCAGGCATATTCCTTTTCCGAAAGCTGGTGCTGACGCATGTTTTCGAGGAGCACGTCGAGGCGCTCCTCACGCTGACTCCCGCCGATGATTTCGCCGATTCCAGGTACGAGAAGATCCATGGCGCGGACGGTTTTACCATCCTCATTCACGCGCATGTAGAAGGGCTTCAGGGTACGTGGGTAATTGTAGAGGGTAACCGGGCACTTGAAGTGCTCCTCGGCCAGGTACCTTTCATGCTCGGACTGGAGATTTGCTCCCCAGGAAACCGGATGCTCCCAGTTTCTTCCGCTGCGGCTGAGGATGTCGATGGCTTCCGTGTAGGTGCAGCGCTGGAACGGGCGTTCCAGGACAAAGTCGAGGCGCGGCAGCAGGTCCTTGTCGACGAACTTTCCGAAGAACTCGAGATCGGCCGCGCAATGCTTCCGTGCGTCGCGGATCAGGTATTTCACGAACTCCTCGGCAAGATCCATGTTCCCGTCGAGGGCGCAGAAGGCGATCTCCGGCTCGATCATCCAGAACTCTGACGCGTGTCGGGAAGTGTGCGAGTTCTCCGCGCGGAAAGTCGGACCGAAAGTGTAGACGTTCGAGAGTGCGCAGGCAAAGACCTCCGCCTCCAGTTGGCCGGAAACGGTCAGGTAGGTTTTTTTTGCGAAAAAATCCTGCGAGAAATCGACGCTTCCGTCCGGGCTGGTCGGGGGATTCTTTGGGTCGAGCGTCGTGACCCTGAAAAGCTCGCCTGCGCCTTCGCAGTCGCTTGCCGTGATGATTGGTGCGTGCACGTACACGAACGAGCGCTCCTGGAAAAACTGATGGATGGCGTAGGCAAGGCGGCTCCGCACGCGAAAGACCGCGCCAAACAGGTTCGAGCGCGGGCGAATGTGAGCAATCTCCCTCAGGAATTCCAGCGTGTGGCCCTTCTTTTGAAGCGGATACGTGGAATCGGCATCGCCGACCACAGCGAACGAAGTCGCAACCAACTCCCATTTCTGGCCCTGTCCCTGGGATGGGACAAGGCGGCCAACAATCTCGACGGACGATCCGGTTGTTGCACGGGCAATCTGGTCGTATCCCGGAAGTGAGGCGTCGACGATGACTTGGAGACCCTTCAGGCAGGATCCGTCGTTGATCTCGAGAAAGGAAAACGCCTTGGCATCACGCCGCGTGCGCACCCAGCCCTGGAGCAGGATTCCGTCCATTGGGGAGGCGGCGTTTAGGGCGTGGCTGACGAGCGTGCGTTGCATGCGGAGGAATTTCTGCTCACGAAGCCAGCTCCTTCAGGCCGTTGCAAATCTGGAAAAGCGGACGCAGCTCAGTCACGCCTGCTGTGGTCAGGCGGATTGCATTCCGATGGCAGCGCAAGGGATGAATTTCCCGTGAATTTCGGACCTGGAAGGAGGTGATGAAAGGTGCTGGCAACTATCCGGACTGAAATTCGGGAAAAAGGCTTCAATTCCTGAAAACTGTCCGATGCCCAAGGGGCAGCCGTGACGATACCTCCGAATGAGATCCACCCATAGAACCATTGAATGAATCAACGTGAATACTGAATCGAACTAACAAGGACGATATGTTGTCGGGTGAGTGGAAGTTGAACAACAAGAACACCGTTCCCGCCGCACTACAGGACCTGTTGGTGCGCGAAGCTGCGTTTTCGTTGAGCCGCAAGCGCATTGGCGAGGCGGTTGAGGTCGCGCGCGCAAGTCGCGACGCGCTCGCCGTGGCGCGCCCGCTGCTGTCGTTTGTGCGTCAGGATGCAAAGAAGGATCACCGCGAGAAGCTGAAGGAGGCCGAGGAAAACATAACGATCCTTGAAGCGGGGGCGAAGAAACTGGATGTGACGATCCCGGTCTTGCACCAGTGTGTCGAGCGGAGCGTCGAGAACTACCTGCGCGAACTCGACCCCGAGTATGTCAATGGCCTGTCCGCTTCGAGATTTTCCGCGGACTGGCAGAGGATTCTCGAACGGTATGAACAGGAAGTCGGATTGTATGCGGCCGCACTGGAGCAATTACCGGCTCTGTTGGAGACGATGGTACCCAATGAAATTTGTGGAGCACACTTTGACGGGCGGCAGGTGATTCAGGATGTTGCTGCTCGGGCAAAGGCGACACTCAGGGAAATCAGTTTCATCAACAAGGTGGCGGAGGCGCAGCGGTTGCGGGCAGGCAGCGGAAACACTTCGCTCGAACGCCAGCCTGAACGCAATTGGGGAGCACTCGCCGATTCGCTCCTCGCCGTCCAGCCGCTTGTGGCGGCGCGCACCGTCAAGCAGTTGATAGCGCAGTCGCGGGATGTGCTGGATAACGTGCACGCGGCCATCAAGAATCAGGCCCGTCTTGCGACGTACGCGGGCGGGTATGGCGTGGCGAGCTATCATGAGAGCGTCTGGAACTCCCTGCGCGAGTCGGCGCATGCCAGGCTCGACCCGGATCAGCTCGAACAGATTCTTGGGGATACCGAGCGGCGCATTGAAACGGGAGAGTTGGCGGAATTCCTGCCGGAACCTACGCCGTTGCCTGCGGCTGCACTCGTAGCCATGGCCGCGGCGCCCGTTGCAGGTGGTGGGCTTCGAGTTGGATTTGCAGGCCGAAAAGTGGATGGGGCTTCTGTCCCTGCGCCGCCGCCCGTCGCACCGGCACCGGTTCCCCCGGTATCGGGCCGACCCCTGTCATTGAAGATCCCGGGACGCGGCACGCCCGCAATCGCGCCTCAACCTGGAATTCCGCTCTCCCCGATGACGCCGCTTCCGGCGGTGCCGACGCCTTCATCCCCGGCGGACGGCCTTGCACCCGTTCCGGCTGCGGCACCGGCTGCCCATGCGGCAACCCTCGCTGAGCTGCGGGCCGAGCGTGAGCGCCTTGACGCCCTTCGCACCGAGACCAATGCCTCGCTTAGCGAGCGCGAAAAATTCCTGTCGCAAAGCGAGGCCCGGCTGATGCAGACGAGTCAGGCCCAACTCGAACGAGAAGTGGAACTGGAGCAGAAGGAAGAACAGCTTCGGGAACTCGAACGCCGCCTGCGCGAGCTACAACCCGGCCTGATTCCCGCTGTCGCCGAACCGGCAAAGAAGTTCGATGAATTCAACGAATAGTCTTCGAGCGCGATAGGGGAGACTCGCGCGATTCAAGAGGCGGCTGTGGCGAATGCATTGCCAAGGTCGGCGTTGGGCAACAAGAGTCAGAGGATGAACCGAGACCGGCAGAAGTTCCGCTCAATCCGACTGGCGAAAGTCGCGATTGCTGCTGTTGGGCTTGCGATTCTTGGTATCGACGCGAGAGGCGAAACTGCAATTGTCGAGGGTTACAGCACGGGTACAAAGTCGCGCGATGGACTGGGCAGGTACTATTTTGGCCGCGAGATTGCGCACTTCATGTCACACGAGGCGGCGCCCTGGCTCGATCGGCCCGAACGCGAGCGGGAGGAGCGTCCGGATCTGGTCATCGAATCGCTTCGACTGAAACCCGGAGACCGTGTTGCGGATCTGGGGTGTGGTACCGGGTATTTCAGCTCGCGGCTTGCTAAGGCGGTTGGCCCAAGGGGCGTTGTCTATGGCGTCGAGATCCAGGCGGAAATGCTGAAGATCCTAAAAGTCAGGATGTCGGAGCAGGGAATTGCCAATGTCGTGGGTGTGCTCGGCTCAGTGGATGACCCCGGCCTGCCTGAACCGGTGGACCTCGTCCTGATCGTGGATGTTTATCATGAAATGAGCCACCCGGCGGAAATGATCGCGGCGGTGTGTCGCCATCTCAAGCCCGGCGGACGGATTGCATTTGTGGAGTATCGGGCGGAGGATCCGGAGGTTCCGATCAAGCGGCTGCACAAGATGACCGAGGCGCAGATCCGGAGGGAGATGACGGTGCAGCCCTTGGATTTTGTGGAGACGGTGAGTACCCTTCCGAGGCAGCATCTGGTGGTTTTCAGGAAGCGGCCGGATCCGGTCCGATGAGGTAAAGTTGCGGTGGCGTGTGCCGATAAACGAAGGGCGTTCCCATGCCGGTTGAACCCCTATCTGATACCCGGTTGACGGCGGCCGCTGCGAAGCTGCCGGCGGCGCCGCGCATTTTCCAGCAACTGAGTGCGGCCATCAAGGACCCCGACGTGAGTGTCGAGGCGCTGGTGACGGTTGTGCGTCTCGATCCGGTCCTGAGTGCGCGAGTGATTCGTGCGAGCAACAGCGCGCTGTTCTCGCGAGGCGGAAACATTGTGAGCCTCGATGGCGCCATCGAGCGCATCGGAATCTATGAGGTGTTTCAGCTCGTCGGCGCTGCGATGGCCTCGCAGTTGTACTCGGGCGGATTGCCGGTCTATGGAATTTCCGGTGATCAATTGTGGGAAAATTCGGTGACCACCGCTGTCGCCCTTGACCATCTGGCCGAGTCGGCAGGAGAGGATGGCCGTGTCGGTTATACCTTGGGATTGCTTCGACCGGTCGGTCGTCTGCTGCTTCAACGGATTGCTTCTGAACAAACCTGTGCTCCCTTGATTGGGCGTCATGCTACGTCGGCGCGGGTGGAAGCGTGGGAACTGGAGGCGCTAGGTGCGACAAGCACGGAGGCGATCAACCGCGTGTTTCAATTGTGGGACTATCCGCTGACGTTGACCGATCCGATTCGCTATCAGTTTCGCCCTGCCGCCGATCCGGCGAATGGAAGGATGACCGCGCTTCTCCATTGTGCTTCATGGATTGCGATGGGCCTCGGAAAAGGCCTCGCGATCGAGCAGGATGCGTGGGAATTCAATGATTCGATTCTCCAGCAGGCTGGCATCGACTCGAATGCAGTCGAGAAATGCACTGAGCGGGCCCGCCGGATCGCTGATCGTCTGAACGGACTCTTGCGCGCCGCATGAAAGCGCGCGTCTAACCCCCGGGGCTGGATGGCCCCGCCTCCCCCCGGGGAATATTTTTCTGCCAGAAAAAGGCGCCGTATGAGCGGCCGGTGGCCGCTGGCAGGCGCGAGGATTTTCCGCTTGAGGCTAATCTTCCGAGGAGCGTCGCTTTTTCAGAATCTGCCGTGCGGAGTCGAGGACGGCCCGTTCCTTTGCGCTTAGGCTTCCAATGCCCGATTTTGCAATCTTGTCCAGCAGGGCGTCGACTTCCGCCATGGATGCAGGGGCGTCCTTGGGTGGAGCCGATTTTTTCGGCGCTGCAGGCAGGTCGGGCAATGGGCGAAGCCGGGGTTTGCCGCGCTCGGGAAGCAGGGTGGGAACGGAAAGCAATCCTTGCGCGTGGCGCACAAAGGACCAGGCGATCGCAGTGGTTGTCGCCAGGGTGATGAGGTTGACCCAGTCGCGACTCGAAAGCGCGATCAGGGCGTAGAGACCGACGAGGATGATCGCCACCCATTTTGCCAGGATATTGCCGAGCATCATGGCGTTGGGATAGAGCGTTGCGAAGGCGATGAAGAGTCCAAGCCCTCCGGTCTGTCCGGTCAGGCGGGTGGGGAACCAGGTGCCGACGACCGTCAGGATCAGCGCGGGGGCCAGGTAGATGGCGGCATAGATCCAGAGGAATCGCCTGCGTCCAAAAAATTTTTCCAGTTCACGACCGAACCAGACGATCATGAGCATATCGATCGCGAACCACAGCGATGGCGGGTTCACGAGTCCGTAGGTGACCACCCGCCAGATTTCGCCCTTCAGCACACGCACGCTGTCGAAAACCGCAAGGCTGAGGAAGGCAGACTGATTCCAGAAACTCAGCAGTGCCGTGGCGATCATCGAGATGACAAAGACCACAACGATCATGTGCGCTGCAAAGAGCGGGACATTGCGCCAGTAGGTGAGCGGCTGGTGATCGTTGGAGGTGCTGTAACCGTTCATGGGATTCCGAGAACAAACTGGAGCAGTTGGGGCGATGCGCAAGCCGTCAGGCGCTGGAAGGTCGGAATCTTTTCCCATTCCTGTACGTGTCCGGCAGGGAGTTGTCGCTGCCGATGTGGCTGCATGGACTTTCATGCGGCGGGAAATTCCGCGCACCGGGTAATCGACCTCAGTGGGTTTTGTTCAAGCCGAGTGTCATCCGGACGATACTCGGAGCGTCGAAATTTTCAGCCCATCGCCCACCCCTGACCATGACGATTTCCTGGGACATTGCAGACGAAGACATCAGCATCATCCTCTCCTGTCATCGGAGCACCGCGACTGTTGAAGCCGCCCGGACGGTCATCGACGAGAGTCGTGTCATCGGGTCCCTTGCCCGTTTCGCAGATTTCGCCGACCAGGTCGCAGCCGCATCCTGCAGCATCGAGGATCAGTTGATCGAGGCTGGCCTTGTTGCCGGTGTGAGCAAGCGTTACGAAATGCCTACGTGTGAGGGTTGAGCCGCAAGTGCGGAATCTCCCTGCGACGGGCACGGAATGCCATGGCATTTGCGGACCGCGTTCCGAAGGATCGAGAATTTGAGGGTAGCTATTCCGGATTTGTCACCTCCGATTCGACGGGGCGGTGTCCTGGTTTAGGCGGGCGCAGGATTGGCGACCCTGATTCGCTGGGGCGCTCTTTCTGGCTTGGCGCCGTGGGTCTGCTGTCTCTCATGGCTGCCGTCCATGGAACTCATTCGAAAGCTCGTCGACTTCATCCTCCACATTGATCAGCACCTGCGCGAGATTGTCGCCAATTACGGCCTGTGGACCTATGCGGTGCTCTTCCTCATCGTGTTTGCTGAAACGGGACTCGTGGTGACACCGTTTCTGCCTGGGGATTCGCTGCTGTTTGCGGCGGGAGCCCTTTGTGCGCCGGCGGAGAGTCAGTTGAATGTGCACCTCATCGCGCTGGTGCTGTTTGTCGCGGCCGTGCTCGGGGACACGGTGAACTACTGGGTGGGATCGAGACTGGGACCGGCGGTTTTCAAGCGTGAGGATTCTTTTCTGCTCCGGAAGAAACATCTTGATCGTGCCCACGAATTTTTCCTGCGCTATGGGGGCCGGGCAATCGTGCTTGCGCGCTTCGTGCCCATCGTTCGTACGTTTGTACCCTTTGTCGCTGGGGTGGGACGCATGCCCTATGGAAGGTTCATTGCGTACAATGTCGCCGGTGGGTTGGTGTGGGTTTATTTTTTCACTTACGCGGGGTATTTTTTCGGGACGCATCCCCTGGTGCAGCGGAATTTCAAGCTGGTGATCCTCGCAATCATCGTCCTTTCGGTGCTACCCATCGTGGTGGAGTTCTGGCGTTCATGGCGGGCGCGCTCGACGCGCGCGAACGATTCCAAGTCTGGGTAGTCAACCCGTCGATTCGCAGCGGATCCCCTTGTCCGGCTGATGCGGCTCGACGCGCAAAATGCGTAGTCCTTCGCATCTGCGACAGGACGCGATGCGCAATCTCCGCGTATCCATGGGCCTGATACTACCCGGAAAGGACCGGCTCAGTAATCACCGCTCCGAATGCATTTACGTGAGTCCTCCAGGTGTGCAAGACGAAGCAATTCAGCGCTTAAGCATTGAGCGCGACATGAGTACAATTTCGGATCGCGGATAGCGTCTAAGGAGGTTCCCCCATGTCCGCTCGTGGAGCAACCGGGTACCCTAGGGTCATGCTCCTATTCGGGTCACTCATGGCACGCGTTCGTTTCGCTCTGTTTGCGATGCTGATGCTTGGCCTCATGGGTGTCACGGCGGGCCGTGCGGTCTCGGTCATTCCGCCGGAATTCGCGGATCTTGTAGCGGAGGCGACGCAGATTGTGCGTGTGCGCGTCACCGAAATTTCGGTGCGCTGGGACCCGTCTGCGCAGGGGCCTGTGATCCACACCTACGTGCGCGCGGAGACCCTCAAGACGCTCAAGGGCGCGAGCCAACCCACGGTCGATGTTCGCCTGCTGGGGGGACAGGTTGGAGAGGTTTCGATGAAGGTGGCCGACATGCCGGAATTTGAGGTTGGCCGGACCTACATCCTTTTCATCGCGGGTAACAACCGGACTTTTTGTCCCTTGGTGGGTGTGATGCACGGCAGCTATCCCCTGGTGCTGGACTCAACAACCGGAATGGAGCGTGTGGCACGAAGCAATCTTCAGCCCCTTGCGTCGGTCGATGACGTTGCCCTTCCGCTCATTCAGTCGGGACACCCGGCGATTCGCCTGGGTGCGACTTCGGGGCTGTTGGCAGACGAATTTGAGGCTGCGATCAAGAAGGAATTGTCCCGTGGAGGCACGAATTGAGGCAATGAACGGCCTGCCCACAATCATGGCGATCGCTGTGGCGTTGGCTGGACTTCTGTCTCCGGCCCACGCGTACGTAATGGATTCCCGCCGCTGGGACTCCGGGGCGATCACGATGCACTTGAATCTGGACACTGCGCCGTTGCCCCGGGCCTTGGCCGACGGCTCCACGAGCTGGGGGCAGGTTGCGCAGCAGGCTTTGAGCGAGTGGAATGCGGTCATTTCGCGGGCGCAGTTTGTTGCCGTTCAGAATTCGTCCGCCCCTGTGGGCAGGCAGAACGGCGTGAACAATGTCTTCTTCAGTCCGACGGTTTATGGCGAAGCCTGGGGCAGTGGTGTGGTTGGGCTCACGATCACGGTCATGCAAGGCTCAGGCAGTCAGAGGCGCGCGGAGAGTGATGTGCTTTTCAACAGCAATGCACCGATGGATTCCTACCGTGGCCCGCTCGGTTCTGCCGGCCCGTGGTACGACTTCAAGCGCCTGGCCCTGCATGAGTTTGGGCATGTACTCGGGCTGGGACATCCCGACGATGCGGGACAGAAAAAGGCGTCGGTGATGAACAGCGCCATCAGTGACACCGACCGGCTGATGGATGACGACATCGAAGGTGCGCAATCAGCTTACGGCGTTCCGGCGGGATTTGCCACCGGACTCGCGCCGTCCGTTGTCAGTGTGAACGGCGGGCAGTCTGCGGTTGTCGGCTCCAGAACGACCCTCTCGGTTGTCGCCCAGGGCACGGGCCCGTTCACCTACCAATGGAAAAAGGACGGATTGCTTCTCGCTGAGGCGATCGGACCGAACCTCGTGCTTGAACCCGTGAATGTGGCGGATGCGGGAACGTATACGGTCACGATCAGCAATGCGCTCGGAAGCGTCTCCACTTTGGTCGGGCAATTGAACGTGGTCACGCCACCGCCGGCCCGGCTCGTCAACCTGTCGGTGCGTACGATGCAGGCGGCGAATCAGACCCTCGTGGTTGGACTGACTGCGGTGGGCAAACCCGTCCCCGTGCTGCTGCGGGCGGTCGGTCCGACATTGGCAGCGTTTGGTGTTGCGGGCGCCATGCCGGATCCGTCGCTCACGGTGTTCAAGGCCTCGAAGGAGATTGATTCCAACGACAACTGGGGAGGGTCCACCACGCTCAGTCAGGCCTTTTTGTCCGCAGGCGCGTTTTCGCTTCAACCCACGAGTCTTGATGCGGCGCTGGTCCGTTCGATCGAAGGTGGCAACACGGTGCGGGTCTCGTCCGCGACCGGAGGAGTCGTCTTGGTGGAAGCGTATGAACTTTCAGCGCCCGCAGATTCTGGCCTCGTCAATCTCTCCGCCCGCACGCGCGTTGGCACGGGCGCAGATGCCTTGGTGGCGGGTTTCACGATCGTGGGCGGGTCGAGCAAGACTGTGCTCATCCGCGGTATCGGTCCTGCACTCGAAAGCTATGGAGTGACTGGTGTGCTCGTTGATCCTAAGCTCGAACTCTTTTCAGGCAGTTCGAGCATTGGTGAGAATGACTCGTGGGACGCCTCGCTGGCTCCGGTTTTTTCCAAGGTGGGAGCCTTTGCGCTTTCGCCCGGCAGCAAGGATGCCGCGATCGTCGTCACCCTCGCTCCGGGCAGTTACACGGTGCAGTTGACCGGTCGTGAGGGTGGCACCGGTGAGGGCATGATCGAAGTCTACGCGGTTGACTAGACGAGGAGTCGCGGACTCTCGGCCACGGTGTGGCTGGGCTTACGTGGAATTTCGCGGTGTGTGGACTCTTCGCGCATGGGTGCGCGTCAGGGAACTTCGTAAAGTTCAACCAGCGCGATTCCAGGCGTGCCGTCCGCAGAGCTGACGTGGACCGTGTAACCGCCGGGATCGAGGGTGACGAGCAGCGCGCTGTCGGCGCTCCCCTCCGCAAGCGCGAACGCGCCGGAGCGGGCCGTTTCGGCGCGCAGCGCATCGGCATTGGGCGCGGTGTTCCAACGTGTATTTGAGAAGAGGACACGGGAACCCTTGTAGAGGCTGATGGAGGGCTGGGGCAGGAAACCTGTCACATTGTAGGGGGCGAGGCCGGGCCCCACGGCGCGTATCAGGAGTGTTCGCGGCGAACCCGGAGCGAGCGTGATTCCTGGGATGAGGATGTTGCCACCCGCGCCAACGCGGGCCCGGATCGATGCGTTGGTCAGGCGGGAGGACGGGCCGTTACCGGTGCCGCCGACCGGGAAATCCGCGTCGTAGACCTCGATCAATCCGACTCCGGAGTCCCCGGATGCGGACGTGGCATGGGCCGTGTATCCGCCTGGCGGCAGGGTGATGAGCAGCGCGGAGTCAGCGCTGCCTTCGGCGAGGGGAAATGCCCCGACGGCGGCGGCGGTGTTGCGAAGCTCCGCGGAATTGGCGGACGTGCCCCAGGCCACATTGCCTGCGAGTTGTGACCCGTCCTTCCAGAGCGTGAGCGCCGGACGAGCAAGGAGACCGGCCACGCCGTAGGGCTCGAGTCCGGGTCCGACCGCGCGAAGCAGGATGCGCATGTCGGCGTTTCCCGTGATTGTGAAACCGGTGATCAGGATGTTTCCGCCGGAGGTCACTTCGCCGCGCGACGACAGGTTGATGACACGCGCCTTGTCCGAGGTCGCGGCCAGCGAGACAATCCAGTCTGAAATCAAATGCTCTCCCGCTAGGTGCCGTTCGTTGCTGCCGATGGGCGGCATGCGTTCCGAACCGGTCGCGGCCATTCGCAGCAGCAGCGCCGAGTGAGTCGCATCGCCGGGAACGAGAACACGGTTGGCGGGATCAGCCCCAGGGTTCGCGAGTGGGCCGTTGATGATTCCCGAACTCGACAGCGGGGTGTCCGCACGGGCGTCCCACGAGCCAAGGGCCGGGCCACCGGGTTGGTGGCACTGGGAGCAATTCGCATCGAGATAGGATCGTGCCCGCAGTTCGATCGGTTTGGAAACATCCTCGGGCGACACCAGGGCTGGCAGGGCTTGGAGATCGCCTGTCGGGGCCGTGTTGGCCGTGAAGTATCCTGCCTGCGCGAGCGCGGCCAGGATGTTGGCGTTTCCGCCCGGGAAGAGCTGCTCGTGGTTGAGCTGTCGGGTGTTGAAACTCAGTGCGAGACCGCCTGCGTTTGTGTGACAGCGCATGCATTCCGCGCGGCTGGGAAAGCGCCAGGTTTGCATACGATCCACGCCGTTTTCCCGGACGACAAAATCCTGGGATGCGCCTTCCTCGGGAACCAGGGTGGCTTCGGTTTGAGCCTCATTCCAACGGTAGGTGATGCCGTAGGCACTCGATGCCGTTTTCACGAGAAAACGGGTCTCCACGCGGCGCGCCGATGTAGGATCGCCGCGTATGCGTTCGAGGTCGAAATGTTTGATCCAGACTGCCCCTATGGGGAGGGACCAATTCCCTGTCGCGGAAAATCCGAAGCTCGCCGAGGCATCCTTCAGGGCAAACCAGCGCTGCTTGAGGGCATGATCCGACCAGAATGAGGCGATGGGGGAATAGGGCACAACCCCGGTGGCAGGCGTGAGCATTGCCGTCGACGAAAATGCCCCGGTGGAGCTGAGCGTGGTCGGCAGGGGCGGGCTGCCGGGGGCGGGTGTGCCTGAGATGCGTCGGATAGCTCCGTCAAAAAGATTGGCGATCAGGATGTCGCCCGTTGCCGGGTCGAGTCCGAAAGTGCTGATTCCACCATGCGTGGTGAGCAATGTCACCCGGTCCGCGCTTACCGGCCTCGTTCCGTCCGGACGAAGGGCCCAGATACGGCCGCTTGAGTAATCGGCGAAAAGGTACCTGCCGTACAGGGAAGGCACTCTGGATCCCCGGTAGACGAGTCCCCCGGTGACGGAGCCCCCTTGGGATCGCGGGTAGTCCCAGATGGGTTCGTCAAAGGTGATCCCGGTCGGCGGATTGCCGCGCGGACCGGCGATGAAACCCTCGCGATAGTTCCAGCCGTAGTTGCCCCCGCGTCTTATGATGTTGATCTCTTCGCGTGCACCCTGACCGACATCGGCGCACCAGAGCGCGCCTGTGGTGGGGTCGAAGGACATGCGCCAGGGATTCCGGAGGCCGACTGCCCAGAATTCCGTGCGCACATTGGCGGGATTGATGGCTGCCCCGTTGAAGGTGGTTGCTCCGACGAAAGGATTGTCGGCGGGAACGGTGTAGGAGCCTGCATGCACGGAAGCATGGGCATTGGGCGCGAGCGATCCCTGCTTTTTGTCGACGTCGATGCGGAGGATTCCGGCGAAGAAGTCACGGGTGATGAGCTGACTGTTCTGGTATGCGTCGTCGCCGCCGCCTTCGTCGCCCAGCGACAGGTAGAGATAGCCGTCGGGTCCGAACAGCAATTCTCCTCCATTGTGATTGTTGGCCTGGTCCCTCTGGGAAATCAGGGGAAATTCGGAATCGGGATCGGCGGAGTTTGGATCGGAGGCAGATACGGAAAATCGAGCGAGACGATCATGCATGCCCGTGCCTGCCGCGGTCGTTGCCTGGGTGGTGTACCAGACGTAGAAATAGCCGTTGGTTGCGTATTGAGGATGAAAGGCGAGGGCGAGAAGGCCGCGCTCATCGCTGTTGCCCGTCGAGGCGGTGGTACGGGAGGTCAGGTCGAGAAAGAGCTGGCGGGTGGGCGAGGAAGCGGTGACATCGGGAATGACCCAGATCCGCCCCTGCTTTTCGACGACGAACAGGCGGCGGGTGTCGCCGGGTGGGGAGACGAGGGCGACAGGCTGGGTGAATGTCAGCGTCGGATAGGCCCGCTCCAGGCCATACTGGGTTGGAGGAAGGTCCGGAGGCAGTGCAAGCGTGGTCGCATTGGACCGGACCAAGGGTTGCGCGGAAAGAGAGCCGACAGGAAAGGGGAGCGCCGCAAAGAGTAACAGCGCCAATTGGTAGAGGCGTCGAACCATGCCCATGCGTACCAAAAGTACGCCATGCGCGCCAGAGGTTCCCTGCGGAGGGGTGTCAAATTTGACTGAAACAAAAAGCCGGGTGACGATCGCACCCGGCTGAGTAGAAGACCAAAGGGTTTTGGATCAGGCCGCGGGCCCGATGCTGCGGCGGCGGAAACGCTGCCAGAACATGCCGAGAATCGAGCAGCCCAAGAGCAGCGCGGTCGAACCGCTCTCCGCGGCCTTGACGATGCATTCGGTGTCGATTTCGAGTTGCGCGATCTTGAGGTAAAAGTCGCCGCATTTTTGGCCAGTGGGCGCCGTGCTCATAACTTTATAGTTGAGGATACCCGATTGCAGTGACGTGAGGAACGTGAGATCCGATGTATTGGTAATGCTCCATTCTTGGTAGTAGTAATCGTAGTTCAATGGTGCATTGGTATGGTTGCCATTGACTTCCTGATTATCCAGCATGATGTCGGTGCCGAGGTAGACGGTGGCGTATTCGTCCCGCCTATCTCCATTGTCATCCGCGAAGGCAAAAGTCACCCGGGCCGCGGTAATCTTCATCGTCAGGGGGTCAAACCCCTTTTCGAGGAGATTGAAATCCGAGCGGTAGGTCTCACCGGCGGACAGAAACTCAATAGGACCGTTGCCCGTGTCGGGATCACGGTCGTAGATGCTGTATTTTATCGCAGGTCCCTGCATCGGACCGGCGAAAAGGCTGGTTGCGCCCAAACCAATGAGCAGGCCGAGTACGGCAATGGCGCGCGAAGGCAGATTCATACGGGAAGTCTGTCCATTCAGCGTAACGCGAACCAAGTGCCCCGTTTTTCTTTATTAAATTTTTACGATTGTCTAAGTAATTGGAGGTAAGGTGATAGAAAAACACTTAGAGATTGACTCGTAGTTTCTCCTAAAGTCCGGTCTGGATCGGTTCTGTAAGAATTGGCGACATATTTTTAACTTTGGCACATCCGGGCAATCGACGGATCATCATACCTAGCAACGAGTTATTTATCATGTCTGTTGTCGGCACGCATTACGGTATTACAATTTACTCTCCATGAGGGGATTAACCTATCTCTTGCCATTGCACCGCGGATTTTCCGGGCGACATCGGGCGCGCGTGCTGCTTTTCTTGGTTGTCGCGTCGGTGATCGCCGGGTGCGGGCGTCGGCGCGATGCGGCGGCGCCCGTATTGGTGCCAGCCGGGGCGCTACTTGCAGAGGGCATGCCGATGCGGGTCGACATGGCGTATCCGGTGATGCTGGGTATCGATGTTCTTGAGGCAGACAGCTTCGCGGCGGTGCAGGGAAAACGCATTGGGCTGCTGAGTCATCCCGCGGGCGTCAATCGCCGCGGTGAGTCAACGGCCGCTGTTCTCTCTCGCGCACCCGGCGTGAAACTCGCTGCATTGTTTGCCCCTGAGCATGGTCTCTATGGCACCGAGGCTGCCAGTGCCCAGGTTGGCGACCTGACGGATGCGAGGACGGGTTTGCCGGTCTATTCGCTTCATGGCCAGAACCGGCGCCCGACACCGGCACAGTTGAAAGGATTGGATGCCTTGGTGGTGGATCTCCAGGACATCGGCGTCCGGTCGTACACGTATGGTGTCACCCTGAAATACGCGCTCGAGGCATGTTTTCAGAATGGAGTGGAGTTCATTGTGCTCGATCGCCCGAACCCGCTGAGTGGAGTCAAGGTGGATGGCCCGCTCTTGGATCCGGAATGGCGAAGTGGAGTCGGCGCGTACCCGATTCCCTACGTCCATGGGCTGACCATTGGCGAACTCGCCCGCTATGCCGTGGGCACTCCCGGGGTCATGGATGTGCCGGACGAGGTTCGCCGCAAAGGTCGCCTCACGGTCGTGCCGATGCGTGGGTGGAGGCGCGAGATGCGGTGGCCGGAGACCGGGCTGAAGTTTGTGGCGACTTCACCAAACATTCCTGATTTCGAAGCCGTCGTCGGTTACGCGATGTGTGGACTCGGCTGCGAATACAGCGGATTTACCCACGGCATCGGGACAGCGCATCCGTTCCGAAGCCTGCTCTACAAGGATACCAATGCGTCGCGGCTCGAAAAGGAACTCAGATCCTGGGATCTCCCTGGTCTTGCCTATCGCCTGATTCCTGCTGGCGAAGTGAACGGCCGGGAGATCACGCGTGTCTGGGTCGACGTCCAGGATTGGGAGGCATGGAATCCCACCGAACTGAGTTTTCATCTTCTGCGGCTCGCCTGTCGCTACGATCCTCCCAATCCCTTTCTAAAGTTGGGTGCGAAGGAATCGCGATCGTTCAACATCCATGTGGGATCAACGGCCTGGTGGAATGCGCTCCTGTTGCGTGGAGCCGATGTCGATGTGGACGCATTTATTCACACCTGGAAGGGAAAGGCGGCGGCGTTCCGGGAGGAATCTCGTGCGTTCTGGCTCTACCCGTGAGGAGCAACGATCGCCACCCGTTGCGTTTCCGAATCAGGCGGGATGATGTGCTTTGACGTTTGACCCAGGCAACCGGCCCTCTGATCACGGAGGCGCGTCGATAGAAGTGTGATCCTCCCATCATGTCCCGGCGACTTTCCCTCTTGTGGATCCTGCTGACAGGATCGATTGCCCTTCTCGGCCCAGTGGTCAGAGCCGAGTCGCCGACAGCGCAATCTACCGTGCGGTCGCAGAACAGGTATTCGGCGCCGACACGACCCAAGGATATTCAGGTTCAATCGCCAACTCCTGAGATCCAGGCGGTGCGAAATGAGCAGCCCCCGGTGGCGGAGGAGGGAGAGATCGGCAAAAGTCTGGCGCCTCCAGAATCTCCGGCAGTGAACCTGGCGTCTCTCCCGCCCGTCGGTGAAGCGCTCCCGACAGCAACCTCCTGGCTTGAGGCGCAGGTTGCACTCGCGCGGGTGGGGTTTTCTTCCGGACCGATTGACGGAGTGCCCGGTCCACAGACCCAGGCTGCCCTGAAGGCGTATCAGGAAAGGGAATCCATTCCTGCAACCGGCGCGCTCGATGCGCTCACGCGGGAGCACCTCGTGCTGGTGTCGCCTGCATTGACCGAGGTGACGGTCACGGAAGCCGATCTCGCTCGCCTGCAGCCTCTGAGTCCGACGTGGCTCGGAAAATCGCGGCAGACGCGTCTCGATTTCTCCACGATTCTTGAACTCGTCGCGGAACGATCACGCGCGAGTCACAAACTCGTGCGCCGCCTGAACCCGGAAATCGACTGGGAGCGAGTGCCTGCGGGCACGGTTGTCAAGGTCCCCTCCGTGCCTGGTGTCGCGGTGCAGGGCCCAGTTGCGGAGCTTCATATTCATCTGGCTTCGCGCACGCTGACGGCGCGTGACGCCGATCGCCGTGTAGTCGCGCACTTTCCGGTCAGCATCGGTCGCGAAGTGGCGAAGCGGCCGGTGGGTTTGCTTCAGGTGACGGTGGTCATTCCCAATCCGGACTACACATTTGATCCCGCTGTTTTTGTCGAATCGGAGGAAGGCCGGGAACTCGGACGCAGGCTCGTCCTGCCGCCCGGGCCGAACAATCCCGTGGGCGTCGCCTGGATCGGGCTCAACCGCCCGGGTTATGGCATTCATGGGACTCCCTCACCGGAGCATGTTGGTCGCACCGAATCCCATGGCTGCTTCCGGCTGGCCAACTGGGATGCTGAAACGCTGCTGCGCCTCGCGTGGGTGGGGCTCCCCGTGATTGTCGAGCCCTGAGATCCGCCTAGTTGTAGCGGCGTTTGGGAATACGGAGTGCCCAGGCGGGGATCGTCAGCCAGTCATCCTTGTCTCCGGTATACGGCGCATGAGCGATGCGCATCAGGGTGCACAGGCAGATACTGTCGAACGCTGCCTGTTTGAGCGACGCGAGAGCGGGGGCATCCCTTAGTGCCTGCGTGATGTGGATCGGGTAGTACTTTGTGTCGAGGTCCGATTTCTGGAGCTGTCCGACGATTTCCTGAATCACTTCGAGGCATTCGTGTGGCACCGGGCAGAAAGTTTTGACCACACCATTTGTATCGTGAAAGTGCCACCCGTCGGTGATGAGATAGCCGCAGGCGAAGGGAATCGGTGCCCAAGAGGAGCCCAGCAGGTCAGCGGTCGCCTGCGCCTGCTTTTGATTGGCGAACAAGGCGAGGGCTGGGTGGTAGGGCGACGCGGGAAGCGAGACTGAAACGGCTTTTTCGGAACCGGCAGCTTTGTCCGACTCCGGTGGACGCGAACGATTCGCGGAGGGGCGCAACGATTTTAGAAATGAACTTGGACTTTTTGCCACAGTAGGAAACGGGCCGACCACGGATGTGGCGAAGGCCGTCAGGGAAATAACGGCATGGGATGCGGCGGCGGGAGTAAAAACGCGTAGCCTGTGGGAAGGGCCCTAGGCAGGATGGGGGGTTCTCCCCTGCCTGTCCGGACGTCAGGGATTGGCGAATCGCCGCCAATTGCAGACGTTGGCGGAACCGAGTTGTTTTCCGGTCACTTCTTCACAAAGAGGATGCAAATGGGTGCCGGCAGGTTGATCACGCCCCTGGTTTGAAAGGTCAGTTTTCCGCTCATGGAATCCAGTTTGTGGACGGAAACCGTATTGGAGTCCTGGCCCGCGGCGAGCAGCCACCCGCTCCCTGGCGCGAGATTGATATTTCTTGGAAACGCACCTCGCACGGACTGGACTTGTACGGGCTTGAGCACCGAGGTCTCCGGATCGGCATGGAAAACAGTTACCGTGTCGTTTCCGCGATTGGAGGCGTAAACGAATTTCCCGTTTGGATGAACCAGGATTTCGGCTGCCGCATTCATCGCCTCTGCAGCCTTCGTTTCCTCGCTCAAGGTCGGCACTGTGGAAAGTCTCTTGGCAGTTCCGTTGGCAGCATCCCAGGCGAACGTGGTCACGGTGAGCGACAACTCCTCCAGGAGGTAGATGAAGCGACCATCAGGAGAAAAGCGGAGGTGGCGCGGACCTGAGCCCGGAAGGGAGGTCGCGAATCCGTGGGGTTCAATCGCAGGTTTGTTCTGATCGACGCGATAGATCATGATCCTGTCGAGGCCGAGATCCGGCACGAGCGCGAACCGTCCGTCGGGCGAAAACCCGCACCAATGCGGATGCGGCGAATCCTGGCGTTTGGTGACCACCCGCGCGCCCCCTTCATGTTCGGTCAGATGTGCCGCGCCCGGCCTGCCCTCGGAGTCCAGGGGGAAAAGGGCGACTGAGCCACCGCCATACTGCGCTGTGAGGAGAAACCGGCCCGAAGGATGTACGGCAATGTGAGCGGACGCGCCATCGCCGACGGGGGATTGGCTCAGAAACAAGAGTGATCCGTCGGCATTGATCCGGTAGGCCGCCACGACCGGAACCTTGTCCATAGTGGCCACGGCATAGAGAATGCCGCCGCGAGGATGAAGGGCAAGAAAGCCCGGGTTTGATGCGGCAGCGACCTTGGTGGCAGGACTGAGTTTGCCCGAAGTTGTATCGAAATCCGAACGGTAAATGCCATTCGCACCGGGGCCTCCGGTTCCGAAAAAAACGTGCCAGGATTCGGCGTTGCAGGCAAAAGGTGCGAACAAGGCAGCAATCGCAAGGAGCAGTCGAAGTTTCGCGTGAAACACGCAGGCAGTGGGCAAGGGGTGCATGGAAGCCCAAGGTAGAGCAACGCCTCCCTCAAACCAAGCTGTATCCCGCCAGCTTGAGTGGACGGGTAGCGGGATTCTGTGGAAGGTGGCCCAATTCGCTTCTGGTTCAGGTGGGCAGGGCATTTGTCGATTGCCGACGATGGTTTGGCGTGCGATTGTCTTGTCGGCCAATGAGTCGGTCACGGAAAAAGTCACCCATCATCGGTGTCACGGCGGCGGCGAGTGCCGCCGGAGACAAGCGACGCGCGAACAAACGGCTGCGAAGGGTCGCGAAGGAGCGGGTGCAGAGGAATCCCGAAGGGGTGCTGCCCGCGAAACTGAAAGAGATCTCGGACATCTGGACGACGGCGAAGGAGGGAAAGATCCGCATCTCGCCGGATGATCGCGTGAGGTTGCGAAAATAACGGCACCGAGTTTCCGCAGGGTCTTCGACAGAGCTCGTTGGCCGAATGGGAATGCTGCGGTGAAAGAACCAGATACGCGTGGCTAATTCAACCGATTGGCTTCACTCGCGTTGGAGATCTCCAGGCCATTTCAAGAGCGGCCATTGGAGTTGGAGGATGGACTGCGGATGGACGCAGGATCCGACATTAGCGGTGCAACATGAAAATGGCGGTGGTCTTATTCCATCGCGAGCGAGGAGAAAGTGGCATTTCCAAGGTTGACGGAGGAGAGGGCGTTTGGCTTGGTTTGAACCTTTCCAGTCTCTCCACGTCTCTTCACGCATACATGACACGGGTCCAAACTCTCGCCCTATCTGCCAGCCTGCCATTCCTGGGCACGCAGGTATTTGCCGCGGGAGAATCCCACGGCGTTGTGCCCGCGGCGGATGCGCTGTTTGATATCGGCCCGCTGCCGGTTACGAACAGCATGGTGACGAGTTGGGTGGTTGCCGCATTGCTGATCATCCTGATTCGAATCGCTGTGGGTCGGCCCAAGCTTGTGCCCTCGCGGGGTCAGTCGGTCGTGGAGAGCCTTGTAGAGGGAGTGATGGACCTCACGTCACCGATCGTCGGCAGCAAGGTGGCGCGCGCGACGTTCCCGCTGCTGGTCGGATTGTTCATCTACATTTTGATCCAGAATTGGAGCGGGCTGTTCCCTGGAGTTGGGACGGTCAAGATTTTCGATCAGGAAGCCAATGTGTGGCGGGACTTTGTTCGTCCGGGCAATGCCGACATGAACAGCACGATCGCGTTGGCGTTGGTGTCGTTCATTGCGTGGATTTACTTCGTCTTCCGGTATGCGGGGCCGAAAGTCATCATCCACGACATCTTCGGCAACAAGGCGAACAAGAATGAGATTCCCGCGGCGATCTACTACTTCCTGTTCCTGATCTTTTTTGCGGTCGGCATCATCGAACTCATCTCCATCGCGTTTCGTCCGGTATCGCTTTCCTTCCGGCTATTCGGCAATGTTTATGGGGGCGAGAATCTCATCCATGCGATGACGGGCATCCTGAAATGGGGGCTTCCGATTCCGTTCTACTTCCTCGAGATCCTCATCGGCTTTGTCCAGGCCCTGGTCTTCACGCTTTTGGTCAGCGTGTACATCGGACTGATTTGCAATCATGGCGACGGCCATGAAGAAGGCCACGGTGCCGCAGGCCATGGATCCGACAAGGCTGCCGGATCGCATCACTGATCTTCATCCCTTTTCCGCCGGGAGCGTGCACACCGTGCGCACGGCGGGCAAAACAACCAACCAACCTCCACATATGATCACCACACTCCTCGCTGAAATCTCCGGCAGCATTCAGGGCGCGCTCGGCTGTCTCGGTGCCGCCCTTGGCGTAGGCATCGTCGGCACGAAGGCCGTTGAAGCCGTTGGCCGCAATCCCGGCGCTTCCGGCAAGATCCTCGTCCAGGCCATCATCGGCATGGCGCTCGCTGAAGCGGTTGCCTTCTACGCGCTGTTCCTTGGCAAGTAATTCGTGACGTCCTTCTCCGCGCGAGGCGACTGACGCCACGCGCGGCCCCTTTTTCAGCCATGCTCTCCTCGATGCTCTTCTTCGCCGCTGCTGAAGCCGCAGGCCACGCCCATGATGCGCCCTCCGGCATCACAAAGATTGTCCAGGATTTCGGCATCGACCTGCCCTTCATTCTGGCGCAGTCCGTCAACTTCATCGTCGTCGCCGCACTGCTCTGGTATTTCGCGTTCAAGCCCGTGATGGCCACCATTGAGGAACGCAAGGCGAAGATCGCCGACGGCCTCAAGTTCGCCGAGGACGCGAAGGCCCAGCTCGCCAACGCCCGCCAGGAAAATGCCGCACTGCTCAAGACGGCGCAGCACGAGGCGGCCCGCATCATCGAGGAGGCGCGCAAGACCGCAAAGGAGCTTTCCGAACGCGAGACCGCCGCTGCGACCGAGCGCGCCAATGGCATCATCACGAAGGCCCAGCAGGCCATCGATCTCGAGCACCGGAAGATGCTCGAGCAGGCCCGCGGCGAAATCTCCCGGCTCGTCATTGCGACGACCCAGCGCGTGCTGACAAAAGAGCTGACCGATGCCGAGCGCAGCCGCTACAACGACGCCGCAGCGCGTGAGCTGAGCAGCATCTGACGCCGCCCGCTGCCTCATTCCCGACTTTCTACCCGTTCTCGAATCAATGGCCGCCCATCAAAAGCAAGTCCAGCAGCTCGCCCGCCAGCTCTTTGCCATGAGCCTCGCCGACGGATCCCTCTCGGCGGAACGGGTCGCGGGTGTGCTGGAATATGTGGAAAAGAATCCCCCCGCACAGCCGATGGCGGTTCTTTTGGCTTACCGGCGCCTCGTCGCCGTTGAATTTGCCAGAGGGCGCGCGGTGGTGGAGCACGCGGGTCCGCTTGGGCAGGGCGTGCTGGCATCGATTGAATCCGCCATGGCCCGCCGCTACGGGCGCCCGATCGTTGCCGTTTCGAAGGATGCCCCCGGGCTCCTTGCCGGTATGCGCGTGCGCGTCGGTGATGATGTGTACGAATCTTCCGTGGCCAACCAGTTGGCCGGCCTGTCCGTTTAATTTCCTCCCTTTTCAAAAGCAGTCCAATCCTACCGCCGCATGAGCACGGTCCTCGAACAAATCGAACAGCAGATCGCCAGACTTTCCAGCAAGGCAGTCCGCAAAAACACCGGAGTCATCCGCACAGTCGCCGATGGCGTTGCCAAGATCGACGGCCTGTCCGACGTCGTGTACAACGAAATGGTGCAGTTTCCCGGCGGTGCCATCGGCATCGCACTCAATCTCGAGCAGGATGAGGTTGGCTGCGTCGTCCTTGGCGACATCTCGAAGCTGAAGGAAGGCGACGAGGTCCAGACGACCGGCAAGCTTCTCTCCATTCCCGTGGGCAAGGGCCTGCTGGGCCGGGTGGTCGACGCGCTCGGCAATCCCGTCGACGGCAAGGGCCCGATCGCTTCCACAGAGACTTATCCCGTCGAGAAGATCGCCCCGGGCATCATCGTTCGCAAATCGGTCTCCCAGCCGCTCTTCACCGGCATCATGGCAATCGACTCCATGATTCCCATCGGCCGCGGGCAGCGCGAGCTGATCATTGGCGACCGTGGCACGGGCAAGACGACCATCGCGATCGACACGATCATCAACCAGGCGAAGATCAACAAGGTCGGGCTCGCGAGCGGTGACAAGAATTTCCGCCCGGTGTACTCGATCTACGTCGCGATCGGGCAGAAGAATTCCAACATCGTGCGCACCATCGGTGCGCTGGAGGCCGCAGGCGCCCTGGAATTTACCGTCATTGTCGCGGCTCCCGCTGCCGACAATCCCGCCAACCAATATCTCGCGCCGTACTCTGGCGCAGCCGTGGGCGAATGGTTCATGGAAAACGGCATGGATGCCCTCATCGTCTATGATGACCTGTCCAAGCATGCCGTCGCCTACCGCCAGATTTCACTGATTCTGAAGCGCCCCTCCGGCCGCGAAGCCTATCCGGGCGATGTTTTCTACCTGCACTCGCGTCTCCTTGAGCGCGCCGCGCGACTCGATGGCAAGGGTTCGCTCACCGCGCTGCCGATCATCGAAACGCTTGCGGGCGACGTCTCGGCCTACATTCCGACGAACGTCATTTCGATCACGGATGGACAGATCTTCCTGGAGACGGATCTCTTCAACCAGGGCATCCGCCCCGCGGTCTCCGTGGGTCTTTCGGTTTCCCGCGTCGGTTCCTCCGCGCAGATCAAGGCGACAAAACAGGTCGGCGGCAAACTGAAGGGCGAACTCGCCCAGTTCCGCGAACTCGCCGCCTTTGCGCAGTTCGGTTCAGACCTCGATGCCAAGACGAAAGGCCAGCTCGATCGTGGCGCACGTATCGTCGAACTTTTCAAGCAGCCCGCCTTCAGCCCCGTGCCCATCGAACAGCAGGTTGTCACGCTCTGGGCGATGCAGAAAGGCTACTACGATGACCTCGACATCAAGAAGGTCACAGCAGCCGCGGTCTCGCTGCGCGATTTCTTCAGCACCCGCAAGGATGCGCTGCTCACGGAAATTCGCACGAAGGCTGCCCTCGACAAGGATCTCGAAGCAAAGATCAAGACGGCCGTGGACGAATGGAAGTCATCGTTTGCCGCCTGAGGCGTGATTCCGGTTCCTTCAAGTTCCAGCCGCTAGGTCCCAACTGACATGCCCTCAACCCGCGACATCCGACGCCGCATCAAGTCGGTCAAGAATACACGCCAGATCACCCGGGCGATGGAATTGGTGGCGGCGTCCAAGATGAAGAAGGCGCAGCATGCCGCTCTTGCCGGGCGCCCCTACGCCCAGTTGATGGCGACCATGCTCGCGGCGCTCGCCCCCCGCGTGGATGAATCCCAGCATGCCTTTCTCGCCAGGCGCGAGGTGAAGACTCGCGGCATTCTGCTCATCTCGACCGACAAGGGTCTTTGCGGTCCGCTCAATTCGAACCTGTTCAAACTGGTCACGGAGATCCGGACACCCGCAAAGTTCGTGGCCGTCGGGAAAAAAGGCGCGCAGTTTCTTGCGAGGACCAGGCGCGATCTGCTTGCGGATTTTTCGGTCAGCGATCGCGCCTCGTTTGTCGAGGTGCGCACCGTGTCGGAATACATGGTGAAGCTCTTCCTCGAAGGCACGATTGACACCGTCGAGGTCATCTACGCCCGCTTCAAGAACACGTTGGTCCAGGAACCAATGGTCCGTCCGGTGCTGCCTCTTAGCAATCTTCGCCAGTTCATCGAGGCGCTGCAGCAGCATGCCGGTGTGGTGGCAAACGAGTTCAACGACACGCGTGACATGCTCTTCGAGCCCAGCGCGCAGGCGGTACTCGAGGCACTGCTGCCGTTCTACGTCAACCGACACATTTACCAACTCGTGCTTTCCGCGAAAGCCTCCGAGCAGAGCGCGCGCATGGTGGCCATGAAGACCGCCAAGGACAATGCCACCAAGCTGCTCGGCGATCTCACGCTGGAATACAACAAGGCCCGCCAGGCGGCCATCACCCAGGAAATCCTCGAAATTGCCGCCGCGTCGTTCGCGGCCTGATCCATCCGTTCTCCCACCATCTTTCATTCGCACTCTATGAATACCGGCAAGATCGTCCAAGTCATCGGCCCCGTGGTCGACGTCCAGTTCGCCGAGAACACCATTCCGCCCATCTATCAGGCGCTCACCATTGAATTCGACGTGTCCGGCCGGAAGGAAGTCCTTACCCTCGAGGTGCAGCAGCATCTCGGCGGCGGCCTCGCCCGCGCGATCGCCATGTCGTCCTCGGAAGGCCTGCGGCGCGGTATGACTGTTGTGGATACAGGCGCGCCGATCTCTGTCCCGGTTGGCAATGGTGTGCTGGGCCGCATCTTTGATGTCACGGGCAATCCCGTCGACGGTCGCGGTCCCGTAGCCTTCGAGAAGCGCTACCCGATTCACCGTCCCGCCCCTGCGCTGGCCGAGCAGGACACCAAGTCGCAGATCCTCGAAACCGGCATCAAGGTCATCGACCTGATCTGCCCGTTCATGAAGGGTGGCAAGGCCGGCGCGTTCGGCGGCGCGGGCGTCGGCAAGACGGTCGTCATTCTCGAACTCATCAACAACATCGCCAAGGCCCACGGCGGCTATTCGGTGTTCGCGGGTGTCGGCGAGCGCTCGCGCGAGGGCAACGATCTTTATCATGAAATGTCCGAGGCGGGTGTCATCGACCAGAAGGACCTGAGCAAGTCGAAGGTCGCGCTCGTCTACGGTCAGATGAACGAACCACCGGGCGCCCGTATGCGCGTGGCGCTCTCGGCGCTGGCGATGACGGAGTACTTCCGCGACGAAAAGAACCAGGACGTGCTGCTCTTCATCGACAATATCTTCCGTTTCTCCCAGGCAGGCTCCGAGGTGTCCGCGCTGCTCGGCCGCTCGCCGTCCGCCGTGGGCTACCAGCCGACCCTGTCGAACGAGATGGGGCTGCTCCAGGAGCGCATCACCTCGACGAAGAAGGGCTCCATCACCTCCGTGCAGGCGGTTTATGTTCCCGCCGACGACCTCACCGATCCCGCGCCCGCAAACACCTTTGCGCACCTCGATTCCACGATCGTGCTTGAGCGCTCCATCGCCGAACTCGGAATTTATCCGGCCGTCGATCCGCTCGCTTCGGTTTCGAAGGCGCTCGAGCCTTCCGTCGTCGGGGAGGAACACTACAAGGTTGCCCGCGAGGTGCAGCGCATTCTCCAGCGTTACAAGGACCTCCAGGACATCATCGCCATCCTCGGCCTCGACGAACTGTCGCCCGAGGACAAGGTCACCGTCTATCGCGCCCGCAAACTGCAGCGTTTCCTTTCCCAGCCGTTCGCGGTTGCGGAGGTGTTCACCGGCGCGCCGGGCAAGTACGTTCCGGTCAAGGAAACGGTGCGTGGATTCAAGATGATCCTCGATGGCCAGCTCGATGAAGTCGCCGAGGGCGACTTCTACATGAAGGGCGGCATCGACGAAGTGCTGGCCGCCGCCAAGAAATAGAACAGGTTTTGTTTAGCCTCCCGTCATGCCTCTCACCCTCGAAATCGTCACCCCGGAAGCGCGTGTCTATTCCGACACGGTCGATACGGTGGTCATTCCGACCGTCGATGGGGAGATTGGCATTCTCCCCGGTCACATTCCGCTTCTGACCCAGATCGAGGCGGGGGAATTGCGGGTGACAAAAAATGGGTCGACCGAGTTCCTGGTCATCGGGCCGGGATTTGCGGAGGTGCAGGGTGACAGCGTGTCCGTCCTGGCCGAGAGCGCGATCAACGAAGAGAAGATCGATGTCGATGCGGTCGAGGAAGCGCGCAAGCGTGCCGAGGCTGCGCTGAAGGAAAAGTTCGACATGGATCCAGGCGAAATCGAACGCCTTGAGGGTGTTATCCGCTTTGCGGTTGCTCAGATCGCGACCAAATCGAGGCGTCGCAATTGATTCAACCGGATGAGGTTGGAGGGCGCTGAATACCCCTGATGTCGGCGCCTAATCCAAAACTGCTTGTGTGATCGGTCCGCTTGGGCCATCTTGGGAGCGAACACAGTTATCAAACCAAAATGAAATTCTTCAAATTACTTCTTCCCATTGTTGCGGCAGGTGCGGTTGCCCTGAGCGCCTATGCAGCGGATTCCGGCAAGCCTGCCGCATCGGCTGCGAAAGGCAAGAAAGCCGGTTGTTGTGTGAAGGCTGCCAAGAAGGGCGAGACCTGCACGCATGAATGCTGCGTCGCAGCCGCCAAGGAAAACAAGAACTGCGAAAAGTGCAAAGGCACCAACCCGTAAGAATCCTGATTGCGCCGAAATAGCGGGGCTCATGCCTTGCACGCGAGCCGCGGTTAATCTACCGCGGCTTTTTTATTGGTATGCCCTCGCATTTCGCTGCCATTGACGAGAGGACAAGACTTGAATGCATCGGTTTGCGACGGATTCCCCCGTCCCATCGACCATGACCCTGAGTGGGGCGCTGCTTGGCGCGTTTGACTTTGTGGTGCGATGGCCGACGTTGTGGGGCCATGAAAGAACGCCTGAATTACGCCGCGGTTGTACCGAAGGGCGTCGAGGCCCTTCGCGCACTGGAAACGTATGTGCGGCAGTCGGGCATCGACCATGCACTGCTCGAACTCGTCAAGACGCGCGCCTCCCAGATCAATGGATGCGCCTTCTGCCTGGACATGCACACGAAGGACGCCCGTGCTGCCGGCGAGAGCGAGCAGCGACTTTACGGCTTGAGCGCCTGGCGTGAAGCCCCGTACTACAGCGCACGCGAACGCGCCGCCCTGGCTTGGACGGAGGCGGTGACGCTCGTCAGCGAGAGCCACGTGCCTGATGATGTTTACGAGGAGGTGCGACGTCACTTTGACGAGCAGGAACTCGTCAACCTGACGATGGCCATCGTTGCCATCAACGGCTGGAACCGCCTTGCAGTCTCCTTCCGCAAGGAGGCTGGCACTTACCAACCGCTCGCAAAACCGACACACCGTGGCGGGTGATCCACGCTCCACTCAATCGACATCGATCGCCCTGCCGCCCTCCCGCTTGTCGAGACTCCGAAACGCAAACATCGTCTCGCTCTCGACAATGCCTTCGGTCTTCAGCAGCGCGTCAGTGATGACCGACTCAATCTTGTCCACCGAGTCCGATCTGACGACCACCAGCAGGTCAAATCGTCCCGACACCGAGTACACCTCTGCTATGTCCGGAATTTCGAGCAGCTTCTCGGCGGTGCCCGTGACCTTGCGGTGATCGATCTTCAGCATGACAATGGCGGTGGGCATGACCATTCCATGAAACATCCGCACCGCCAACGCAAGCCGTGTCCACCCTGCATTGCAGGCTTTCCCGAGCGCACGCTGCGCATCCTATCGCACAAGGGAACAGGCAATCCCTCTTCCGGGGGACCGGGACAATGAAACGCGAGGAACAACGTGCCCGTGCAATGACCCTGCGTAAGCTCCATCAGGGTCCGAGGATTCTCGTTCTTCCGAACGCCTGGGATTGCGTCAGCGCCCGGCTGTTCGAGGAGGCGGGATTTCCCGCGATTGCGACGACGAGTGGTGGAGTGGCCGCGGTCCTTGGATACGCCGACGGACAGCATATCAGCGCCGGGGAAATGCTGATGTTGGTTAGCCGAATCGCGCAGTCGGTCGCTGTACCCGTGACGGCCGATCTCGAGGCGGGATATGGGGCCAGTGCGGCGGAGATCGCCGGAGTGATGAGACGGGCGATCGATGCCGGCGTGGTGGGGGTGAACCTTGAGGATGGACGGGGTGCTGGTCGCCCGCTTTCAAGCATCGCCGAGCAAGCCGGCATCATCAGGGCCGTGCGCGACGTCGCCGCCGCTGCCGATGTTCCGCTGGTGATCAACGCCCGTGTGGATGTCTTTCTTCACGGATCGGGCGATCCTGAGGATCGTTTCAAGCAGGCGGTCGAACGTGCCCGCGCCTATTGTGAGGCCGGGGCAGATGTGATATTCCCGATTGGCCTCCGGGATTCCGAAACGATTTCGCGGCTTGTCAGGAGCGTCGCGTGCCCCGTGAACGTCATGGCGGGCCACGGTGCACCCTCGATTCCAGAACTGGAAGGGATTGGCGTGCGACGCGTGACCTTCGGCAGCGGCATGATGCGCGCCACGATGCCCTACGCCTGGAAACTGGCGAAGGACATTCGTGCGCGCACCGAGTCGGATCTGCTGGAGCAATCCGAGTTTTCCCACGCGGCGGTCAACGCCCTGTTCAACCGGCGCTGAGGATTGGGGCGGCCAGTGGCTGCTCTCCCCTTCGCTATCTCGTTTCGCTTGCCCACTCGGACGCGAGGCGTGCCGCAAAATCGCGGTCCCCAATGTAGAGCGGGGAAAAATCGAACAGGCGATTGAAACGCTCGATAAGCGGATGGCCGCGCAGCGCCTTTCGCTTCAGCGGAGAGCGCTTGAGATCATCGGTGAATGTTTTCGTGAGTTTTGTCGCACCGCTTTCGTGCACCTCCCGCCTTTTGTCATAATCCGACGGTGAATGACTGCCGACGGCTGCGATATAGAAATGCGCCAGTTCATGATAGATCGCACGGAGCACGGAGTGTTTGCGGTCAGCCAGGCGGTCAATGCGAAGCTGGATGGTCGTGCCAACACTGGCGACGTAGGTGACCTCCGTGACAAACTCGTCCGGATCCGTCAGAATCTGAGGAGCCCCGTTGCCATGGGCCGCCCACCAACGATGCACCTCATTGCGAACCTCCTCTTCAAGAGTGTCAAAGATCACCCAGAAGAGGGCCCTCATCTCGTCAGGGGTCGGCAGATTTGGCGATTCAACCATTGCAAATGTTATCTTCGGCAAATGAACGGGAACTCTGAAGCGTGAATCGGTTGCAAGCGTATGGCTCAAGCGAGCCCGGAGATGGCTTCTGGCGCAAGCATGCATGTCTAAGTTGATCTACCTACATTCACTCCATTGCCCTTGATCGTGCCATCGCTCCAGGGATGCTCGTTGTGCAAGCGCTTCAGCACACCGGAGGGGCGATCAGTCGCTATGCCTGACGAACCGACCTGCTCTTTGGGTATTTTCATCGGGACATCGGGCTCCTATTTCTCCCGCGTGAACATCCTCTCGATCCAATCCCATGTCGCCTACGGACATGTGGGCAATGCTTCGGCGGTTTTCCCAATGCAACGCCTGGGGCACGAGGTTTGGCCGGTTCATACCGTTCAGTTCTCCAATCACACCGGATATGGCGCGTGGAAGGGGCGCGTCTTCGATGGAGGCATGATTGAAGAGTGCGTCGAAGGCATCGAAATGCGTGGAGTGCTGGGCGCCTGCGACGGCGTGCTTTCGGGATACATGGGGTCCTCGGATATTGGCGAGGCCATCCTGGGTTCGGTCGCGAGGGTGAAGGCCGCGAATTCACGCGCGAAGTACTGCTGCGATCCCGTGATCGGAGACGTGGGACGCGGGGTCTTTGTGCGCCCGGGCATTCCCGAATTCATGAAGGCACGAGCCGTGCCGTCGGCGGATGTCATTACCCCGAACCACTGGGAACTCGACTATCTGTCCGGCTGCGAAGCGAGGAATCTTGCAGCAACACGGAAGGCAATTGCGATTGTGCACGCACTTGGACCGAAGGTGATCCTTGTAACCTCACTGCACATCGATGAAACACCTGCGGATTGCATTGATCTTGTCGCCTCTGATGGGGAACGGCTGTTTCGAGTTCGCACGCCCCGGTTGCCTGTGTCGGTGAATGGTGCCGGTGATGCGATAGCTGCGCTATTTTTCGTTCACTGGCTGGAAAGCGGATCTGTTGCCGATGCGCTGGCGCGTGCGAGCGCCTCCGTATATGGCCTGCTCAAGCGAACGGCAGATGCCAAGTCGCGCGAAATCCTGACGGTCACCGCGCAGGATGAATTTCTCGCACCCACTCATCGATTCGCAGTCGAAGCAATCTGACCACAAACGGTGTGCCCGCGGAAGAATCGCAGCGCTACCACTATTAGGCACTCGCTGGTGTGGAAGGGGTGTTGGGCACGGACGACCCATGGACGGGCTCAGTGCGCAGGTACCAGATGACCGGAATGATTGTGCCGAAGATGGCTATCGATGAAAGGATGATGGTCTGAGGCGACGTGGCGCTGAGCCCGAGCGACTGCGATGCCAAGATCCCGAATGCACGGATCGAAAGCGCTTCCGCGGTCGTGGCGAAAATGAGCCACCTCCAGGCGCGATCGTTCAATCCGGATGCGCAGGCGGTGACAACGAGCATCAGGATCGAGAGCGATTCGAGGCCGTGCCGCCCCAGTCCGCCGGCACTGGCTCCCCAGACAATGAGCATCAGGCCAAGCGTTCCCCAGATCAGCCATTTCAAGAGGCGTCGCCGAATCTCCACGACTGGTTCAGCAGCAGCCATGACGCAGAACAGAAACGCGCCATAACCAACGCTGCCGGCCAGGGAACCCGCATACCCATCAATCCAGCGCAACGAAGCGGACAACAAGGAGTCTGCGGCCAACTCGGGAGGAGGAGAAAAGAACAAGGCCGTGGGCATGAGGGTGTACCACACGTTGGAGACACGCGCCATGAGCCAGGAACCGAGATCGCTGGCACGATCCAATCCATGACCATCCCCGGCGATCGTGCGAACGACGTGATCCATGCCATTTCCTCGAAGGCTGAAATGCATCCACAGGGCAACTATGGGCAGGAGCGCGGCGAGGAACAGGAGACCACGACGGCAGGCGCCGCGCAGGTTCGGTCTGGCTCCTTCAACGTGGGAAATCGCTGTGATGGAAAGCAGCAGACCCGAAACCAACGGAACCATGATGGCTGCCGTCGGATGCGTGATGACTGCGAGGGCGCAGGCGATTCCCGTGAGGATGGCGGAGCGATTCTCGAGAATCGAAATGACTGCGAGAGTACTGAAAAAGGCAGTCAGCAGAAGCGGCTTGGGAAAGTCGAGATTGAGCAGAACGACAGGCGCCACCGCCAGCCAGGTCAGGGAGCGGCGCCAGGCGCCGGGCAGCAACATCTTCGCCAGGCATGCGCCGGCAATAATCACGAATGCCTGGGTGAAAATCCCGAAAATGCGTCCGAGGAAATATCCTCCCGAATCCATCGGCCACGCGGTGATCGAGTGGGTGGTTGGGAGAATGGGTTCGACCTGGAAGACTGCCAGGATCGAGACGATGCAAAGTGGAACGAATGACTCGCGAAGCTCGGGGGCCTTGGCGCGCGGTGATTTCGCATCCTTGCGGCTCAGGAGCCGGCTTGCTGTGAGGAAGGGCAGAGGCGTTTCCCGTTGTGTTGAAGTAATTTCAATCGATGGGTTCCACGGAGGGGAGTCCCTCTGGGGACCTGACAAGGGCAGGCACGCATAGGCGAGCGAGGCCGTGCAGACAGTAGCGTAGATTAGGAAAGTGGAGCAATCCGTGGACTCGAAGGGCAAACCTCGCCGCCACCAAGATACGCCCAGAGCCGCACTTGTGAGGGCAAATACAGCGAGAAGGGTGATTGATAACCCGGGAACTGAACCTGGAATTACACCGGTCGCGATCAGCAGTCCGAACCCCGCAAGCATGATCAATCCCGGGACGGGGAGCAGCGCGATGTTTGTCGGAAAGCGGCTCGACCACGTGCGCAAAGCAGCGCCTGGGATGAAAAGCAGGCCTGCGATCGCAAGGACTGCGGTCATCATGCGTGCATAGTTTGTGGGGACGTTTGCAAGCCATCGGGAATCGCCGAGGGGGCGACCCACACCGAGCCAGCCCTGCATGCCATTCAAACCATCAGTCAACTGGAGTCGTGCGCTGAGGCCGGTCCATGCCTTTACGCTGATACTCCAGAGAGCGACTCTTTCCCGGGGATTCCCCGACCGGAAAACGATCGAATCGACGACAGCGCCCCTGGGATCGAGGATCTCCAGCGCGAGTGAATTTCTGGTGGAAGCGGGATATCCGATGATGGGAATTTGAATCTCCGGTCCGGACAAGAGGAAGGGTGTGCTCGTCACCGTTCCGGTATAGGCGTCGCCCCCGACATAGGTACCAAACCACACGGACCTGTCGCCCGCATCGAGAAAGACCGCGCCCTTGAATTTTGGATCGGATGCCGTTTGAGCGGGGCTTGATGTGTCGCTGAGACCAAAGTCCTCGGTGCCAACTTTGTCCGTGTGGACTATTGAACCGGCAGCGGGGGAAAGAAAATTTCCGGTGCCGACGAGCACGGCTGTGATCGCCATGACAACGGCGACTAGTATTGCGGCGATGGCGGAAACCGATGCACGGTGCATGGTCAGTGCGTAGCAGGGTCTGCGGAGCGAATCGACGGGATTCCTCAATGCTCCAACAAGAGCCTTCCCGAAAAGTTTTGGTGACAAACGGATCGTCCCACCCCGTCAGGCGAGCCAATCCTTCTGCACGACACCATGAACATCCGTCAGCCGGAAATTGCGGCCCTGATAGCGATACGTGAGCCGGGTGTGATCGACGCCGAACTGGTGAAGCATGGTTGCATGCAGATCGTGCACGCTCACAGGGTTCTCTACGGCGTTGTATCCCAGTTCATCCGTGGCGCCGTACGTGAGACCACCCCGGATGCCGCCGCCTGCGAGCATGATGGAGAAACCCTTGATGTGATGATCGCGTCCCTTTCCCTGGGCCATTGGCGTACGGCCAAACTCTCCGCCCCAGATGATGAGCGTTTCATCAAACATGCCTCTCTCTTTCAGATCACGGATCAGGGCGGCAGTCGGACGATCGACCTCCTCCGCCTTGAATTTCACGTGCGAGACGTCGTCATGATGATCCCAGTCGCGGTGATAGAGCTGGATGAAGCGCACACCCCGTTCGGCCAGCCGTCGGGCAAGCAGGCAGTTCGATGCAAAACTCCCGTCACCGGGTCGCGCTCCGTACATCTCCAGCACGCGTGGTGACTCCTGGGATACGTCCATCAATCCGGGGACGCTGGCCTGCATCCGGAAGGCCATTTCGTATTGGCTGATGCGCGTGAGGATTTCAGGATCCTGGATCGCGTCGTGCTCGGCCTGATTGAGCTGATTGACGACATCGATGAGCCCGCCTTGGTCCTTTCGTGTGACTCCGGCGGGATTGTTGATGTAGAGCACGGGGTCGCCCTTCGACTGGAACTTCACGCCTTGAAACCGGCTTGGGAGAAAGCCGCTGTGCCACTGTCGCGAGGCGACGGGCTGCATCTGTCCGCCCTTTCCGGCGGACATGAGAACCACGAATCCGGGAAAATCCTCTGACTCCGAGCCGAGTCCGTAGGTCAGCCATGAGCCCATGCTCGGGCGCCCGGCGATGATTGACCCCGTGTTCATGAACGTGTGCGCGGGGTCGTGATTGATCTGCTCTGTGTACATCGACCGCACGATGCAGATGTCGTCCGCCACACTTCCGATGTGGGGAAAGAGCGAGCAGATTTCCTGTCCTGACTTCCCGAAGCGCTCGAAACCAAACTGCGGGCCGTGGCATTTCAACTCCTTGCCCTGGAGCTGGGCGATCTGCTGTCCCTGGGTGAAGGACTCTGGCATGCCCTTGCCGTCCATTTCCGCCAGCTTTGGCTTGTAATCAAAGGTCTCGAGGTGCGAAGGCCCGCCTGCCTGATAGAGATAGATGACCCTCTTGATTTTTGCCGGATGATGAAGCGGATGGATGATGCCGCGCCATTTTTCCGAGGGATCGGCGGCGCGCAGCAACCGGGGGTTGAGCAGGCTGGCGAGTGCGAGAGATCCGATGCCGGTGGCGGAGCGACCGAGGAAGGTGCGGCGGGTGATGGCTTGTGAATGGGATTCGAGCGGATTCATGGGGTCCTTGGCGGAGTTCCGGACTAGTTGCGGGTGATGGTTTCGTGCAGGTTGAGCAAGGCCCGGGCGACTGAGGTCCATGCGGCAAGCTCACGTTTCTCCAGCCCATAGGGAATCGGGGAAGCGCCCACGCCGAGGAGTTCCCGGGAGGCTTCGGAGTCGTCGCGAAACCGTGCCTGCTGTTTCCGATGGAAATCCTCGAGCAGCGTGAGTTCACGGGTCGTGGGTGGTCGGGCAAGCGTGCGAGCGAAGGCCCAGGTTATGCGCGCCGCCGAATCCCGACCGCCTTCAGTCATCATCTTCGTTGCCAGTGCGCGCGCGGCTTCGACATAGGTCGGGTCATTCAGCAGGACGAGGGCCTGAAGCGGGGTGTTTGACGGCATACGATTGGCCGTGCATTCCTCCCGGGCGGGCGCATCAAAGGCCATCAGGCTGGGGTTGAGGAACGTGCGCTGCCAGTGGGTGTAGAGACCGCGCCGATAGAGATTTTCCCCTTCATCCTCTACGTATTCGCGCGAAGGGAAATTCAGGGCCGCATAGTAACCGGCGGGCTGGTAGGGAAAGACGCTAGGACCTCCGATCTTGGGCACGAGCAGGCCGCTGATCGCGAGGGCGTTGTCGCGCACGAGTTCGGCATCGAGTCGGAAGCGCGCCTGGTGGGAAAGGAGCAGGTTGAGCGGGTCGTGCTCCTGGGCGCGTTGCGATGCCACGGAGGACTGGCGGTAGGTTCGGGACGTCACGATCAGCCTGACCATGTGTTTCACGTCCCATCCGCTCTCGCGAAATTCAACTGCGAGCCAGTCGAGGAGTTCGGGGTGTGAGGGCCATGCCCCCTGGGAGCCCAGGTCTTCGAGTGTCCGGCAGAGGCCCTGTCCGAAAAACTGGTGCCAGAGACGATTCACGAACGTGCGCGCGGTGAGCGGATTGTCGGGAGCAACCAGCCACTCCGCGAAATCGAGGCGCGTCATCGGACTTCCGTCGGCGTGCTTGATCTGGCGCATGAACCCGGGCACGCCCGGCTCGACGATTTCCCCGCTGTCATCCATCCAGTTTCCGCGCGGAAGTACGCGGATGGGGCGACGGTCGACGCTTTTCGAAACGGGCATTGTGGGGATTTCCAACGCGAGGTGCTCGCGTGCCGACTTTGTTCTGAGAAGCGCCGCATGTTGCGTCGCCAGTTCGGGGGCGATGGAGCGATAGTACTTCTCGAGTTCCTTGCTATGTTCCGGCTTGCGCTGGGCGATCGGCACTTTCAGAGCACGGAGGACAGTGGCAGGCAGTCCGTCGGGCGAGGCGTCGACTCCCGGTAGGGCGTGAACTGCGAACCGGAAACGGCCGAGGTTCTGGAAGGGATGCTGGTGTGAATGCCGCAGGATGATCGTGAGCGATCGTCCGGGGCCGCCGCTCCAGGGTTCCTCAAGGTCGAAGGCGACGGCTCCCCGAGCCTTGCGAACAAACGAGAGTGCCGTGTCCGGATCACCGTCGATCGCGGCCGAGGCGGGATATCCGGATTGTGCGGAACTGTTGATTCTCGCATTCGCGAGCTTCAAGCGTCTCCCGGGTGAACCGTCTGAGGCAGTTTCGGCAACTTCAATTTCCGAGAGGAAAAAGGCCGACCCCGAACGGGAATAACTGTCGCCGGGAAGCCGCAGGTCAGAAACCGATTCGATCTTGATGGACGCGATCGAGGGCTGGGGCACCGGAATCACCACGACATAGGTATCACTGCGCGGATTGATTCCGCTCGCGAAGACGGAATGATCGTCCTCGAGGGTGAGGGTGGTTCCGTAGGGTGAATGAAAAGACGCGGGTATCACTTCCGTCCACTCGAGGACGCCGGACTTGACCTTTGCGAGCGTCTCACGTTCCCACTCGGTGCGTCCTGACTCAAGCTGGGTATCGGTGAGAGCGGCGATCTCCCGAGTCAGGCGCTTGATGTCATCATCCAGTTCCTGAATCTGCTGCTTCTGTTTCTCCGACTGGAAAATGAATTCCTCCGAAAGATTTTCAGGTGTGAATCCACCGCTGAGATTGTAGGCCCCTTTCTCGTGCAGGTCGGAGAAGATCGCCTCGAAGCGATAGAAATCCTTGATGGTATACGGGTCGAACTTGTGGTCGTGACATTCCGCGCAGGCAAGGGTGGCGCCCATGAATGCGGTGGCAGTGGTGCGCACGCGATCGGCGGCGTACTTTGCGAGATATTCCTTGTCCTGAATTCCGCCCTCACCGCTGATGCGGTGCAGCCGATTGTAACCGGAGGCGATGCGTTGGGTGATGGTGGAACCAGGCAGGAGGTCGCCGGCTAGCTGTTCGCGGGTGAATTGGTCGAAGGAGAGATTGCGATTGAAGGCGTCGATGACGTAGTCGCGATACGGCCAGACTTTTATTAGAACGTCGTTGTGAAAGCCGATGGTGTCCGCGTAGCGCACAAGATCCAGCCATGGGATGGCCATGCGCTCGCCGTAGTGACGCGATGCCAGAAAGTTTTCGACCAGCGCGGCGTAGGCATCGGCGCGTGGGTTTTCGACAAAATCTTCAACGCTGCTGCTGGGTGGAGGCAGTCCCGTCAGATCGAAACTGAGGCGACGGATCAGGGTGCGCTTGTCAGCCTCAGGGGAGAACGGGAGTCCGGACCGCTCCAGAGACGCGCCGATGAAGGCGTCGATGGGATTGGCATCCTTCTCGGCGGATGCATGGGGAGGAATCTCCGGGCGCACGGGAGGGATAAATGCCCAGTGAGGTTCATATTCGGCTCCTTCCGCGACCCACTGCTTGAGCGTTTCCTTTTGGGCAGCCGTGAGGCTGTGGTTGGAATCCGGCGGAGGCATGATCTCCTCCGGATCGGTGGAAAAAATTCGCATGATGGCATCGCTGATGTCCGGCTGCCCGGGCTCAAATGCGCCTTTTTCGAGCGCCACATCCCGAAGGTCGAGGCGGAGCTTGGCCTTGCGGGCTGCCTTGTCCGGACCGTGGCACGCGAAGCAGTTTTCCGAGAGGATGGGCCGCACGTCCCGATTGAAGGACAAGGGCCGCTTGTCTGCGCCTTGAGAAGCGCCTGCGGTCATGCAACCGCCGACAATCCACGCGAGGAGGGAGAACCTTGAGAGCACACCGGGGGCGGAACGGAGAATCATCGCGAGTTGCAGAGACGTTGCTGCCGTGCCCGGGTCTTGCAAGGGCGAAGACCGGCGGCCGTTGCCTCCATGAAATCACGACGGGCATGCAGCCTAGGCACGAGTAGGCCCGATAGGGTGTGCAATCACCGTGCGAAAGGGCCGCTGAAGGGTCGACTCCTGCGGAAGAACGGCGATGGGAATGGAAAATCGGGACGTGAATCCAGCGATCACCCTGCGGAGCGCAGCCTCTTGGCAGTGGTTTGCGCGGAGGCGCGCTCGCCCGTGGTTTCAAGCTCCAGCAGGATTGCCTTCCGTGGAAGGCCGCCGGCGAACCCGGTGAGTTTGCCGTTCGAGCCGATCACCCGGTGACACGGGACGAGGATGGAAAGTGGGTTCCGCCCGATCGCCGCGCCGACTGCGCGCACCGCGCGGGGGCGGCCGATCTGCCGGGCGATCTCCGCATAGGTGCGTGTGGTGCCGTAGGGGATTGCCGTGAGCGCCTTCCACACCTTGCTTTGAAAAGGAGTACCCTTGGCTGCTAGCGGTAGATCAAAGGTTTGGCGTCGCCCGTTGAAGTACTCGGCCAATTGTCGTTTCGCCTCTTGAAGGATGGGCATGGTGTCGCTCCCGACATCGCCATCCAGTGGCACGCGCCCCGGCCGCTCATTCTCCCAGAGCACGGCGACCATGCCTTCCGCGTTGGCAATGAGGGTTAATGGGCCAACGGGAGACGGAAGAGTTGCTGACGCCAAGTGCGGGTTGGATTTCATAGGTTGAGATCGGGTCTGGCGCTTTGGTTTTTAATGGTCGAGAAGCGAATCCTTGCCAAATCTGGAGCGGAATGGCGGAAGTTTTCAGACGTGACATCAGGTTGTGCGCATGCCCCAAAATTGCCAACTACGGACTCGATTTTTTGGAGTGGGATCGTTAGGTCACTGCTCCAATTCATTCTCGATTGCCCGGCAGGCTGTCTTCAGGATGCGCAATCGTGCGTATCGTTTGTTGTTCGAGGGTATGACGTGCCAGGGGGCGAAGTGGGAACTTGTCAGCGCGAGCATGTCCCCGGCAGCCGTCTCGTAGGCACCCCATTTGCGTCGGTTGCGCCAGTCTTCCTCATTGATCTTGTGCAGCTTGTAGGGCGTGTGCTCGCGCGCCCTGAATCGGCGGAGCTGTTCGTCCCTGGAAATGTGCATCCAGAATTTAACCACGAGTGTTCCATGGTTCACGAGTTGCTCCTCGAACTCGTTCAGCTCCTTGAAGGCGCGCCTCCATTCGTCCTTGCGCGCGAATCCCTCCAGCCGCTCAACGAGCACACGGCCGTACCACGAGCGGTCGAAGATGGTGACAAAACCGTCGCGCGGCACATGACGCCAGAACCGCCAGAGATAGTGGCGGGCCTTTTCCTCGTCGGTGGGTTTGGCGATCGGAACGACGCGGTAGTTTCTGACATCCATCGCGCTGGCGAGGCGCCGGATCGCGCCGCCCTTTCCTGCCGCGTCCCAGCCTTCAAAGACAAAAACGATGGAGCGTCGCGCGGCCTGAAGTGCCCTCAGGCTCCGGTTGAGGCGCCCCAGCCATTTTTCCCGTTTCCTTTCGTAGTCCTCCTCCGACAAGGCCTGGTCGAGACGAACAGCTAGGAGCCGGCGGCGTCCGGCAGGTGCGAGCGAGCGAGGGTGCAGTGTTGGTCGCTCGGGGCGTGCGTGACGGGCGGTGATGCGACGCAGGTGCGACTGAAAGCGCTGGACCAGCAGTGAACCCACGGCGAGGTTGCGGGCGCGCGCATCGGTTGCATCCAGGACGGTCCAGCCAGCACCGGGTGAGTCGGTTTCCTTCACGATGAGTCGGGCGACGCGGGCCAGCCGGTCGTAGTGCTTGTGTGCGCTCCAATTGTCATCCGTCACCCTCCAGGCAGTATCGGGATCGCTCTCCAGGCTGCGGAGTCGCTCGGCCTGTGCCTCCTTTGAAATGTGCAACCAGACCTTGATGATCAGCGTTCCGTCGTCGGACAGCAGTTTCTCAAAATGGCGAATGCCCTTCAGCTCCTTTTGAAGATCGGCCTGTTCGCGCTTGTTGCTCACCTCCTCGTGCAGCGCCTCGGTGTACCAGGAACTCGCAAAGACCCCGATGCGACCATGGGCCGGCAGCCGACGCCAGAAGCGCCAGAGCAGGGGACGCTCGCGCTCCTCGTCGGTGGGCGCGTGAAAATAGAACGTTTCCACGCCCCGCGGATCGAGCCATTCGCCCAGGATGTTGAGGACGTCGCCGCGTCCGGCGCCGTCAACACCCGCGACAATCAGGATGACCTTTGCCGCGGATTCCTTCAGTTGAACCTGCAACTGGACAAGCCGTTCGCGAAGCAGTGGGAGGGCGCGTTCATACTCTTTTCTGGCGAGACGGCCGTTGGTTGCGCGTTTTTTTCCCATCGCTTCCTAGGCAACGCGTCCAGTTGGCGTTTGTCGAGTCGCGGCTCATGCCGCCTTGATTCATCAAACAGGCGACGCGGACCCTGACGTGTCAGCGACCGTAACGTGATTGCGTCGGTGGGGGGCACCCGATGCGCTGCAGTGACGACGGATCTGCTTCGACACCGCGTTTCCATTCATGTCTCTCCGCACACGGGCAATTCTCCTCCTGATTCTCGCAACAGCCTTTTGGGGCGTGAGCTTCCCATTGGTAAAGGGCATGGCGTTCCTCCATGAAGGCCTGCTGCCGCAGAGCGATACCTGGTTCATTGCGTCAATGGTGCTGATGCCGCGCTTTGTCCTTGCCGCGCTGTTACTTGCAGTTTGGCAGTCCGTGCGATCGGGCACTCTGCGGTGTACGACGGACGAATTGGTCCAGGGTGTGGTCATCGGACTGTTTTCCTCTGCGGGCATGATCTGTCAGAGTGATGCATTGCAGTTCACCTCGGCGAGCACCTCGGCATTCCTCACGCAGCTTTATGTGGTGTTCATACCCGTTTACCTGATGGTGCGAACCCGCAGGAATCCGGGAACCGCGATGTGGACGAGTGTGATTCTCGTGATCGTGGGTGTGTCCATTCTGGGCAACTTCGACTGGAGATCGTTGCGTTTTGGAAGGGGAGAATGGGAAACGATGCTGGGATCGCTTTTTTTTGCGGGACAGATCCTCTGGCTGGAAAAGAAGGAATTTGCCGCCAACCGCCCTGAGAAGATTTCCCTCGTGATGTATACGACGCTCGGGGTTGTGTTGACCGGCATGGTGGCGATCACAGCACCGGACCTGGCGTCGGTGGGCGTTCTGGCTTCTTCTGCGCCCTGGTGGTTGTTCACGAGTATCCTGATGATCATTTGCACGGTGGCTGCCTATGGCCTCATGAATGCGTGGCAGCCGAAGATAACGGCGACGGAGGCTGGGCTCATTTACTGCGTGGAGCCCATTTTCGGCGCGCTCATGGCGCTTTTCCTCCCGGGATGGATGTCGGAGGTGGCGGACGTCCACTATTCGAATGAAACGCTGACTCCTGCGCTCCTCACCGGCGGCGGTCTGATCACGGCTGCAAATGTCCTGCTGATGATCGGAGTCCGGAAGCGGTAGCTGCTGGCGACGCTGATCTCGGTGATTGAAAGGACATCACTGACGCGATGGATTAGGCCTTTTGGCCTATGGCTCACTTTGCCTCCGCTCGCGTAGGATGAATGCAATTCCCGGCAGATAACCGTTTGCCCCAAGATCCATATGAGATACCGCAGAAGCAGCCTAGTGGCCCCGACGTTTCTTCGAGTGGGCTGCCCGTATCCGGTATGATTCCGGCACTCCAGGGAGTCCCGACGACGATTGCTTCTCATTCAAGCTCTTTCCCTCCACACGACCTGCAACACACCACACCATGTATCAATCCACACCTGCAAAATTGATCCTTCGGCGATCCCTTGCCGTCCTGCTGCTTGGGAGCGCGGTCCATGCGCAGACCGCTGCCCAGAAACAGGAAGATGCCGATGAACTCCCTCGCATCAGGACCCAGACCATTGAAGCGGAGAAACTGGTCAAGGCGACCGAACTGGAGGAAATGCGCGTATTGGGATCCAGGATACGCCGTCCCGATGTTGAGGGACCGTCCCCCGTCATCACCTATGACCGGTCCTACATCGATGCCACGGGTGCGATGACTCTGGCAGACTTTTTCAATTTCCTTCCGCAGAACTATACGGGCATCAGTTCGGGGCGCGGATCCACCCCGAATGAGTTCAATCCCGAATTTGGGCAGCGGACCGAAACGACATCGCCTGCGATCAATTTTGTCCTCGGGGCATCATCCGCCCCTCCCGGACAGACCGGAGTTTCCGGCATCAGCCTGTCCGGCCTGGGGGCCGGGTCGACGCTCGTGCTTGTGGACGGACGCCGCATGGTGAAGTCCGGGGAAGGTAATCAATCCTCGGATTCGCGCCAGGGGTTCGTCGATCTCAACGGAATTCCTTTCGGCATGGTGGAGCGCGTTGAGATCATCACGGACGGTTCGTCGGCACTTTATGGCGCCGATGCCGTCGGCGGTGTCGTCAATATTATCCTGAAAAAGCAATGGACGGGAACGGAGATCAGCGGATCGTACCGTGGTGCTTTTCACGGAGGCGGCCATGAACGGTTTGCCAATGTCACCACTGGTATTTCCAGGGGGAACCTCCAGATCGTTTTGAGCGCTGATTACTACAGCCGGGCTGACCTCAAGGCATCGCAGAGGGCATTTTCGAAGAATCAGGATCACCGTGCCATCACAGCCGGGACCCTGGTCTCCACGGGAGCACCATCTCCCGGGCGGGATCTTCGGATCAATTGGGGTTATCCGGGTGTAGTACAGGCACGCACGGGAAACCTTGCAGGCTTCTTTCTGCCTGATGGAACACCGACTCGCTTCGCATTGGTGCAGGGCGGCATCACGGGAAATCCGGTACTCTCAAATTTTACTGCATCACCTCCCAGCAACCTGAACAGCGCCTCGGGGCTGGCCCGTGGAAATACTGCGGAATTTCTCGATATCATTCCCGCTTCGGAACGTTACAATATCGCAGGGAACTTCACGTACAAGTTCAAGAGTCCCGTCGAACTCTACGGAAAGGTGAGCTATGCGGATGTGCGCGGTCTGTTTGAGTCCCAACCCGGAGTCTCCTCGGCGTCCGCCTTCAGCGGTTTTGGAAATTATTCCACGGTCGTTCCGGCGACGATTAATGGCGTAGCCAATCCGTACAACCCGTTTGGTCAGGATGTGCTGGTGGGCATGGTTCATTATGAATTTGGCCCGTCGAGCCAGAAGACCCATAGCAAGACCCTGATGAGTGCGCTCGGCCTGCGGGGCGTTTTTGGCGACACATGGCAGTGGGATGCGTCGTATTCCTGGCAGAACTACAAGATGGACAAGGTTACGCGCCTGTTCAATGGCGCCGCCATTACCGCGGCCTTGGCAAACCCGGATCTGTCGCTTCGACTGAATCCCTTTTACGATGCCCGCGCGGGAGGCAGCAAGCAGGCTGCCATTTATGAGGGCATGGCAATCTACAATACGGGCAATTCGGATTCGACCGAGCAGCAGCTTGATATCAACGCTGATGGAGATCTCTACTCGCTGCCCGGCGGGCAGATCAAGATGGCTGCGGGTACCAGCTACTACAAGGAGGAGAATGAAAATATCACGACCAATACCCGGGAAGCGGTGACACCTGTCCCTACTCTCACCCGGGTCGGTGGATCAAGGGATACGATTGCCGTGTTTTCGGAACTTTCGATTCCGGTGTTTGGCAAACCCAACGCAATGCCGCTGTTCCGCCGCCTCGACCTTCAGGTGGCAGGGCGCTTTGAAGACCATGAGCAGTACTCGAAGTTTGTGCCGAAGTACGGAATCGCGTGGGTTCCAGTGAAGTCGCTGCTCTTGCGGGCAAGCTATTCGGAGGGATTCCGTGTTCCCTTCCTCACGGAGTACCAGATCGCACCTACTGTTTCTAATTCAACCATCGTGGACCCGCGGCGCACTCCTGCGTCGACACCCAACGTTCAGGTGTCGGCCGGTTCGGCGCCCGACATGGGGCCTGAGACTTCCACTACCGAGAAGTACGGTCTGGTTTTCGAGCCGTCTTTCGTGAAGGGCCTGACCTTTGAGGTCAACTATACGCGGATAGATCACAAGAATGCGCTGCAGCGCCTATCGGCGACTGTCATCGTCAACAATGAAGCGCTGTTTCTGGACCGTATTGTCAGGGCTCCTGCGACGCCGGAAGATATCGCAGCGAACCAGCCGGGTCGGTTGACGTCGATCGACACCACGTTTGTGAACTTCGGGCTTATGTTTGCTGATTCCCTCGATTTTCGCGTGGACTATGTGCTGCCCAATCAAAAGCTCGGCCGGTGGCGTCTTTCGGGAAGCGCGACGAGATCGCTCAACAACGAGAGAGAATTGGCGCCAGGGCAGGTCAAGGTCATTCTTGATGATGACACGGGTGCGCCACCCAAATGGCGGTACATTGCGTCACTGCTGTGGGATCGGGGTCCGATGAGCGCATCCCTTTTCGTGAATTATATCGATGGATTCGAAACGAACCTGACGGGCAATACCTTTGTCGCCAACAACAGCGCAATCCGGTATCTGCCTACTCCAGCCGTGACGCGGGTTGATGTGCGCGGCAGCTATCGTTTTCCGAACGGTGTTTGGCGGGGATATGGGAAGGGGTTGTCGCTGTCGCTTGGTATCAGTAACCTCTTCGACAAGGAACCCCCCTTCTCGGATACCGCATTCGGCTACAATGGCGGCCTGCACAGCAATCTTGTGCTGGGGCGCTCGTACGAACTGTCCTTCCGCCTGCCGTTTTGATTCGATCACGCGCCTTTGGTTTCTGCCAAGGGCGCGTGAGATCTGCGATTCCCGAGAACGCTCTGGTTGTGCGCGATTCTACGCGGAATGAGTAAAGGGGCTGTCGAATCTCGACAGCCCTCTGCATAATGCAGTCAGCGTTCGGTGCTCAAGCGTTGCTCCGTTCACTTGGCGGAAATTTCCTGACTGCCCAACAGCCTACCGCAGCAGCGAGATCAGCTTGGCCCGGGAGTCGATCTCGAGTTTTCCAAAGATCGACTGCAATTGGTTCTTCACCGTTCCCACGCCCTTGGAGAGGCGCTGGGCGATTTCGTCGTTGCTGAGTCCGTCGCGCACCAGGAGGGCGACTTCCTTCTCGCGCTGGGTCAGGCGCGCGAGCACCGTCAACTGGCGGTCCATGATGGCGGGTGCCGAAGGATTCAGGGACTCGCGGTTGATGATCTGGGCAAAGAGATTGGGGCGCGAGAGCAGCGGGTCGTCCAGGGAGAAGAGCGACAGGTCTGCCTGCATGTGTGGGAGTGTCGGATGGATCAGGCGTCGTTTCTCCGGCGGATGGTGCCCATCCGGATCGGCGAGGGCAGTCGCGTAATGCCGGGACATCAGTTCGTGGTAAACCTCAATGAATGCGGGCGGCACCGCGAATACCGCGCGGCCATTGAGCTGGCGCGCAGCTGCGGCCCCGTGGTTCCAGACCGCGCACGCCTCAAACGCCTCGTGGTTGGCGAATACGAGTTCGTGGCGCGCATTTATCAGCAGGATGCCCTGCGGTAGCAGGTTGATGAACTGCTGCAGGCTGTTCCGCGCAACGACTTCCTCCTCGTGTTTCTCCAGGCGACGCAGGTTTCGATCGAGAAACGGATGGATCTCCAGCATCAGCGCCTTCTCGCCCTCATTGAACGCCGGCTGGTTGATTGCGCGTCGCAGGCAAAGAATGCTCTTGCGCTCGCCCTGCTGCCAGAGGGTCAGCCCCAGAAGTTTGTCCCATCCCTCGGGAATGAGGACGTGGCGGTAGAAATCGCTGTTCTTCAGCGCAACGCGGTCGGGAACGACATCGTCCAGGCTGTAGAGCTTGACGCCGGGATGGGCGTCGAGCCACGCGTGCGTGGGCGACAGTCTTGCCCTTGCCTTCCACCACTCCGGCGGCTTGCGCGAAGGCTGCGAATGGAGGGTGAGCGCCCCGGGGTTTTTCTCCATCGCATCGAGGAAGAGCGTCGTCGAGTGATGGTTGGGGATCGCCTGCTGGAGCAGCCGGTGCAGCGCCTTCCAGAGTTCGGGAATGCTGGCGGCGACCTGCATGTCGACGATCATGCGCCGCAGCGCGGGATCGTCCAGATGCGCCGAACGGTCCCGGACCTCGATCGCGGGAGGTTTCGTGCCGGGTGATGCTTTTTTTCCTTTCACCTCGGCACGAATCCTGACGGAGAACACCCGCTGGTGCAACTACCGCTTTGTCGGCGGCACGAGCTTGGGCGCTGGGGCGGGAGCTTCTCCCGCGAGCACGGCACGGCGCTTCAGATCGGCTGCACCCTTCTCGACAAGCGCCGGATCGACGTTGATGCCCGCCTTGGCCAGCGCCGCGTCGAGGATGGCCTCACCCTGCATGTATCCGACCACGATGTCGACGATGCGGCCTTCGCGATTGATGATGAACTGTGTTGGAATTCCAGATACACCGTAGAGATTG
>CAUJJL010000113.1:2500-32935 GCA_963205455.1 Verrucomicrobiota bacterium | reverse complement strand
TATCAGACATGAAACCTCATGACCTCTTGCCATTCCGCTACGAGCCAAGACGGCGCCGAGCCCTAAAAAAACTTGCGGGCATCGCATCGATTTTCAGCCTCATCTCGGTTTTCACACCCTCGCGCTCGGCTCCGAGCGCCGATCAATCCTCCCCACAGGATGCCTTCTCGCGCAAGGTCTCGGTCGTCGAAGCTACCGGCCGCGAGGTGCGGAAGCAGGCAGGCAACCGCGCACTGCTCGCCGCCGGCTTGCTCGACGTAACGGCGGCGCCTTACCATGCCGACCCGTCGGGGAAAAGCGATTCAACAGCCGCGATTCAACAAGCACTCAAGGATGCACGCGATGCCCGACTCATTGCGCACTTTCCGGCAGGGAGGTGCCTTGTCTCCGACACGATCGAGGGAGTCCAGGGCGAGGTCGCGTGGGACACATGGCCTTTCGAGGGATTTGCGGACGCATGGGTGGCAACGAATTCCTTCGAGTATCCCTGCGTTCTTCGCGGGCCGACAACAGGCGGTCGCGCGGTGCTCGTGCTGGCCGACAATGCACCCGGCTTCTCGGATCCTGCCAAACCCAAGCCGGTGGTCTACCTCTGGGCCCGCGGGTGGGACGAGAAATTCCAGGGCATGTCCCAACCAAGCATCAATTTCAACCAGATGATCGTCGACGTGGATTTCGAGTTGGGGAGAGGAAACCCCGGCGCCATCGCGATTCACCATCAGGGTGCGGAAGGCTCCGTCATCGAGGACGTGACCATCGACGCCACGGGCGCGTTTGCAGGAATTCAATCAGCAATGGGATCAGGCGGAGGAATCCATGGCGTCACGATCCAAGGCGGACGTTTCGGCATCTACGCCCGCGAATCTGACACCTCCAGGCGGGGAAGTCAGCCCAGCCCCGTCATGAGCGGGCTGCGTCTGATCGGACAGACCGAGGAGGCCATCCTCTACGACGGCAACGGACCCCTCACCCTTGTCGGCGCCTCGATCGTCGGCGCCGGAATCCGATCGGATGGCCCCTTGGCACAGAGCTTCAACGGCCCTCTCAATCTCGTCGATGTCGCGATCGAACTCTCTCGGCCCGGGCCAGCGATCCGATCGAACCATACGGTTGTGGCATCGAACATCTGGGTCTCGCACGCGGCGATCGCCGTGCAGGTACAGAACGCAGTGGCGCTGCGTGGCCGCGCGGACGGTTGGCTGCATGTCGAACGCATTGCGGTGCCAACGACACACCCGGCAAATCCTCTGGTGGGCACCGGCAAGCGCACCGATGAAGTCTGGATCGACGGCGAAAAAGGCACGGTGGCAGCAGAGGCGCAACCGTCCGACGGCCCACCGGACCGCGAGGCGTTGTGGCGCCGCCACGTCTGGCCACGGTCATTTCCCTCGCGCACCTCGCCCGGCGCCATCGACGTCACCGCGGCACCCTATGGAGCCAAGGGCGACGGGAAACACGACGATGGTCCAGCCCTGCAGGCAGCAATCGACGCCCATGAAATCGTGTTCCTGCCCCAGGGCACCTATGCCGTGTCGCAGCCACTCCGGCTCCACGCCCGCACGAAGTTGATCGGTGTCGGCAATATCCAGGCGACGATCACAGCGCTGCCCGAGGCGGCGGCCTTCAGTGATCCGGATCGTGTGATGCCGCTCGTCGAGACCGATGACGATGCCGCTGCGGAAACCGTACTCGCCTTTGTGCGCCTGCTCGTGCCGGTACGCAACCCCTGCGTCTATGCACTGCGTTGGCGCGCAGGCCGAAATTCGATCGTGCGCAGCGTTTATCCGATCCGGGAAGCCTGGCATCCGCACGCCCCTCCGATGAACCACCCCATGGTGCGCATCGAAGGCTCCGGCGGCGGTCGCTGGTTCACAACAGTGCTGCTGCATTGGTGGTCCCAGGGCCCAGACTATCGGCATCTGCGGATCGAGGGGACGCGGGAACCCCTGGCGTTCTACATGCTCGAAGCCGAGCATGGGCGCGGAACGACTCTGATGGAATGGGTCGGTGCGCAAAACATCGAGGTCTACTCCATGAGAACCGAAGGCGACTTCGGCGTGCTCAGAATGAAGGACTGCGAAAACATCCGGATCTTCGGACTCTCGGGCAACATCATGGCCTCGCGCGGCTACTCGTTCTTCAGCATCGAGCACTGCCGCAATTTTCTGCTGACGAATATCGCCACGTTCTACAAGCGACTCGGCCGCTGGGGCGCGCTGGGAACAGCTCATTCGCCAGAGCTCTACTATCGCGTCACCGACAATCCCGGCAACGGCAAGCCGGAGGTCAAAATCCCGGGTGCAGTCCAGATTGCCTTGTATCAACGCGGGCATCCTAGCGGACCGGAATTGGCCAGGGCTGCTACGGGCCAGTAGTGAGCGAGCGCGGGATGGTGCCGACCCAGCGGCCCGCACAGCACAAACCAATCGTCCGACGATTCTGCCCTCCGATTTACACTTCGTGAGGCCGCAGTTCCCTGCTTATCACAGCACAGCACTGGCGCTGAAACAGGGATTCCCGTTTTAGACCGCGCACACTTCGGACATCGAAAACATCCCTCGCTTCGAGACCTCGGCTGCGCAGTCCGCCTTGTCGCTGCCTACACTTGCGTGAGTGCAACGGCGCCAGTTACTGCGATCGCAGCGCCGATGATCGAGCGGAGCGTGGGCTTTTCGCGTTCAATCCAGTACGAGAGGGGGATGATGACCAGGGGAGTGGTCGCAACGATCGGCAGGACGATACCGCTGCTGGTCGTGAACAATGCCCATTGATAACAGCTCACGCCGATAACCGCACCGGACAACCCATTGGCTGGAATCCAGAGAAGAGCATACCAGGGCCGAACCGTTGCCGGAGCTATCGCCACCTCCGGTTCTCCCCGCGCCAGAGCTTTTTTGATCGTTGCCCTGATCAGAAAGAAAAGGAGCGCGATCACCAAGCCGCCCAGAATGCGCTGATACGCACCGGTGATTCCATCAAGTGTCTGCCCGGAGGCCGTTGCGACTTCGTTGGCCTTGCGGCTCATGACGGCTCCGATGCCCTGTCCCGCGGCGGAAAACGCGCCCCAGAGAAATCCGATGGGTTTCACCTTCACACGAGGGGGATGTCGTCGCGACGGCATCAACGCAAAACCGACCCCCGCCAGGATGACCGTGCTCCATACGATCTGTATCGCCGACAGCGTGGTCCCCAGCCAGAAATATTCCGTGCACGCCGCGATCGGCGCGGCGAGGCACTGCGTGACAAGTGCCGTCAGGCGCGAGCCGAGAATGGGAAAGGCACCGAAGGCGGCGAGATCACCGAGCCCCATCCCAATCACACCGCTGAGAAGAAGCCAGTGGGTCGCGTCGCCCGCGAGGCCCTGCCCCAACGTGTGCGCATAGGCACCCAGGACAATGGCTGCGACAATCAGGCGACCGAGATTCGCATAGGTCGCTCCCACCACACGAATGCTTCGATTGGCGAAGATCGATGACAGCGAAAAGAAGATCGTCGTGAGAAAAGCCGCGAACATAGCATTTCGGGGTGTATTCGCCGGAGTTCACCAACCTCCCGGCCCAAAAGCGCGCCAATTCCGCAGAATTCTGCTCAAGCAACACGGTGGATTCACGGTTTTTTGTGGCGGTTCCCGTCTCGGAATTTCAGTGTGGCCTGTTCTATGACGGCAAAACGACGCACCCGAAACAGGCCCGAAGACCTCAACGCAGCCCTCGCCAAGGCAAAGGGCCCCGTTTCCAAGTTCATCGCTCAACACTATCGGCACTTCAACGCAGCCGCCTTGGTCGATGCCGCCAAGGGCTATGAGTCCCACCTCAAGGCAGGCGGCAAGATGCTCGTGACGCTCGCAGGCGCCATGTCGACCGCCGAATTGGGCATCTCCCTCGCAGAAATGATCCGCAAGGACAAGGTGCACGCGATCGTCTGCACAGGCGCCAACCTTGAAGAAGACGTCTTCAATCTCGTCGCGCACGACTACTATGAACGCGTGCCGCACTATCGACACCTGACCTCCGACGACGAGCAGGCCCTGCTCAATCGGCACATGAATCGCGTCACCGACACCTGCATCCCCGAACAGGAGGCGATGCGCCGAATCGAAAAGGTGGTGCTCGAGGAATGGGTCGCCGCCGACCGCGCAGGCGAGCGCTATTTTCCCCATGAGTTCATGTACAAGATCCTGCGCTCGGGGAAACTGAAGAAGAGTTACCAGATCGACCCGAAGAACTCCTGGCTTCTCGCCGCTTCGGAACGAAATCTTCCCATCATTGTCCCGGGATGGGAGGACGCCACGCTCGGAAACATGTACGCCGGCCACGTCATCAGCGGCGATGTGAAAAATGTCCACACGGTGCGCACCGGCATCGAATACATGACCTGGCTCGCGGAGTGGTACACGAAAACCGCCCGCACCCTTCGCAATGGTGAGGGCTCCATCGGGTTCTTTCAGATCGGCGGCGGCATCGCGGGCGATTTCCCCATCTGTGTCGTGCCGATGCTCCACCAGGACCTGCAGCGCACAGACGTGCCGCTGTGGGGCTATTTTGCCCAGATCAGCGACTCCACCACGAGCTATGGCAGCTATTCAGGCGCGGTGCCCAACGAAAAGATCACCTGGGGAAAACTCGGCGCGAAAACTCCGAAGTTCATCATCGAGAGCGACGCCACCATCGTTGCCCCGTTGATCTTCAGTTGGATTCTGGGTCGCTAGCCCAAAATCCGCGCCCAAGCGGCCTCCCATCGCAGGCTCCCGGGCTCCCGAAGCGCTGCCCCTTTTTCAGCCGTGCCCAATCATCTCGCAGACTCGCAGTCACCGTATCTCCGGCAGCATGCCGACAATCCGGTCGATTGGTACGAGTGGAGCGAACAGGCCTTTGAAAAGGCGCGCATCGAAAACAAGCCCATCTTCCTCAGCATCGGCTACTCGTCCTGCCATTGGTGTCACGTGATGGCCCATGAGTCGTTTGAGAACGCGGAGACGGCTGCCCTGCTCAACGCTTCGTTCGTATCCATCAAGGTCGATCGCGAGGAGCGGCCGGACGTGGACCGAATCTACATGACGTACGTGCAGGCGTTGACGGGTCACGGCGGTTGGCCCCTCAGCGCCTGGCTGACGCCGGACCTGAAGCCCTTCTTCGGCGGAACCTATTTCCCTCCGGAGGATCGCAGCGGCCGACCTGGATTCCCCGCGATCCTCCGAGCAATCGCGAGCGGCTGGGCCGATGAGAGCACCCGCGCCAAGTTCGTCGCCGAAGGGGCGCGAATCATTGAGGCCCTCAAACAGCACGCGGAATCCTCGCTGACTCATTCGCCAAACGACTTCGCATCTGCGGGCAAGGACCTGCTCGAATCGGCACAGGAATCCTTTGAGGGCGCGTACCGCTATTTCTACGAAAACTTCGATGCGGATCACGGGGGCTTCGGTGGTTCGCCGAAGTTTCCCCGCGCTTCTGTGCTGACCTTCCTGTTCCGGTGCGCGGCGATCCAGGGTCCGCGCTCGGAAACCGGTTCCGAGGCGATCCACATGGCGACGCAAACGCTGCAAGCCATGGCGCGTGGCGGCATCCACGATCACGTCGGCGGAGGCTTTCATCGCTACTCGGTCGACGAAGGCTGGTTCGTCCCCCATTTCGAGAAAATGCTCTACGATCAGGCGCAGATCGCGGGCAACTATCTGGAGGCACGGCAGGCCACGGGAGACGAACGCTATGGCTGGCTGGCTCGCGACACGCTGGACTACGTTCTTCGCGATCTGCGTCACGCCAGCGGTGCCTTTTTCTCCGCGGAGGATGCCGACAGCCTGATCGCAGCGGACAGGTCCGATCACGCCGAGGGCGCCTTCTATGTCTGGACATCCGAGCAGTTGGCCGCGGCAGTGAACAGCGAGGAAGCCCGGCTGCTGGCCACCCATTTTGGCATCGAGGCCGACGGAAACGTTCCGGCTGAACTCGACCCCCACCATGAGTTCACCGGCAGGAATATCCTCGCGCAAAAGCAACCGCTTTCTGCCATTGCACGCCTGCTGGGCGCAAGTCCGGAGGAGCTCAATCGGCGTCTGCAGGCAGCGCTGGAAACACTGCGCACCGTACGTTCAAACCGACCGCGCCCTCATCTCGACGACAAGATTATCACGGCATGGAACGGCCTCGCCATTTCCTCCCTCGCCCGGGCACACATCGCCCTCGAGCGCCCGAGCGCAGCGGGAGCCCCAACCGGTTCCTCCCCGGGACATTTCACTCGCTACCTGGATGCCGCGCGCGCGGCGGCGACCTTCATCAAGGAAAACCTCCACGACCCAGCCGAGGGCATCCTCTTCCGCACGTTTCGCGGAAAGCGGGGAGCAACCCGCGGATTTGCCGAGGATTACGCCTTCCTCATCAGTGGATTGATTGACCTGTATGAGGCATCCTTCGAAATCAGATGGCTGCAATGGGCGGAATCGCTGCAGCGCACGCAGGATCGTCTGTTCTGGGACAACGATCACGGCGGCTATTTCTCCGCGACCTCCGGCGATCCTCGCCTGATCCTTCGAACGAAGGAAGACTACGATGGCGCCGAACCAACCGCCAGTTCCGTCGCCGCAACAAACCTTCTCCGCCTCGCGAGCACGCTCAATCAGGACGACCATCGAAATCGCGCCCTGAGAGTGCTCGAAGCTTTTCGCACACGATGGACGGCGCATCCTCAAACCCTTCCGCAGCTCCTGACCGCCGTGGAACTCGCCCTGGCCACTCCGCGCCATGTCGTCATCGCCGGCACTCCCGGCTCGTCCGATTTTCAGGCACTTGCCGGCGTGCTGCCCGGCCCTCTCGGCCCTACCATGAGCGTGCTCGCCGCAGACGGCGCGGAGGGACAGCGCTGGCTCTCAGAGCGGGCGCCCTGGATATCCGACATGCATCCGAGGACCGGCCGCGCGACCGCCTATGTGTGCGAAAACTTTGCCTGCCGTGAGCCGGTAAATACTGCGCACGAGCTGGCGGCGCTGATTGCCGGGTGACGCAAGGAATCGGCGAGAGCCGGCTGGGAAATCTCGGCTGCCAGAGTTTTGCTCGCCTGCCCGTGGCACCGGCGCACACTCTCGAAAACCAGAATGAAAGTTCTTGCCGTTGAGGACGACACGACGTCCCGGAAAATCCTAGTTCACGCCCTTCAAAAGCTGGGTCACGAGATCCTGGAGGCCGGCCATGGCGAGGAGGCATTGCGTTTGCTCGACGACGCGGAACCACCGCGCGTCGTCGTCAGCGACTGGACGATGCCGCACATGGACGGACTTCGGCTTGTGCGGGAAATCCGCGCCCGGGTGAACACGGAGTACACCTACTTCATCCTGCTCACGGCGCACTCCGCCGACGAAATCAACCAGCGCGAGGCAACCGAGGCGGGCGTGGATGACTTTCTTACAAAACCGATCGATTTGACGGAATTGTGGATGCGCCTGCGGGTCGCCGAGCGCATCCTCCGCTTCACCACCCAGGTCCGGCAGCTCGAAGCCTTCCTTCCGATTTGTTCCTACTGCAAGAAGGTGCGCGATGACGGCAACTACTGGCAGCAGATCGAAACCTACATCAATGCAAGGACGGGCTCGGAGTTCAGCCATTCCGTCTGCCCCGATTGCTACACCCGGGTGATCGCGCCCGAGCTGCAGAAGCTCAAGGAACAGAGCGCGTCGAAAAAATCCGTCCCGAATGTCACCCGAACGCGCTGACCGGATAGAAGAGCGCATCGCCTGGCTCGAAAAGCACGTCGCTGCCCAGGACAAGGCGATGCTGGAACTGCACGAGGAACTCGAACGCCTGCGCAGGGAGTCGTCCTTGTTGCGCGACCGGTTGGAATCCGCCGCTTCCGCGGGCGAACAACCTCCCATTTCTGAGCGCCCACCCCATTACTGAGCGTTTGCCGCAGGAGCACCGCCTGACGAGCACCGCTGCAGATTCCTTCAGCCACGCATGGCCGACGACGATTCGCCCACAGCACCACCCGCAAAGGGTCAGACACCCGCCGGTGCCTGCGCTCGCGACTCGGCGATCCGCACGGCCTCGATGAAATCTTCCGGCGTCGCCGCACGGAGCAGCGAATCCCGGTTGGCAGGCTCCTTCAACATGCGGCACAGGGCACTGACAACGAGAAGATAGTCCCCCGGATTCGACTTCGGAGTCCCAAGGACAAAAAGCAGGCGGACGTTCTGGTTGCAGTTCTCGAACAGGACACCGCTATCGCTGCGTCCGACCGACATGACGATCGACTGCACATGCTCGGTGCGGGCATGCGGAAGTGCGATCTCGTTGCCCAGGTAGGTCGTATCGAGCCTCTCTCGCGCGAGCAGCTCATTGTAGAACCCCTGGAAATTCGTGACCGCCGGAAAGCCCTCGAGCAGACGAGCGACCTCATGGATCGCGACCGTGCGCTTGGAGGCCTGAAGATTCAGGGAAATTCGCGACGGGTGCAGAAGGGAGGTGAGTCGACCGGGCATGCGACGAAGGTACTACGTTGTCAGTTTTGCGCAAAACGGTCGGACCAATTGACCTCTCGTCATTTTCATTGGCAAGCGTGGAGTTGCGAGAGAGTAAATAAAATCGTGGCGACGCCCAAAAAATTCAGGTCGGTGCCGCACTTTCCGTGGAAAAGATTCGTGAATCGGGGGAGGCTTTTCCGCCCAGAGCCACGATGGCTCTTGTTTTCCAAAGGTCCGGCATGCACATGCCATGCGGTTTTTCTGCTTCCGACCCGCTGACTTTCCTCCGAACATCGGCGCGTGAACCACCTCTTGAAGATCGGCCTGACCACCGTCGGTCTTGCAATGACCGCTCCCCTCGGCGCCGCAGCGACGGATCCATTTACCCGGCAGCTTACCCCGGAAGAGTTTGCCTCAGCGGGACTCGACAAGCTGACCCCTGCGGAACGGTCGCGACTGGACGCACTCATTCGCGCATTCGTGTCGGGAAAGCCGGCAGCGACCGGAAACCATTCCAACCCAGCAGCATCTCCCGTCGCTGCAGCAACCTCCCGGGCAGTCCCCCCCGACGGTGCCGCGGGAAATCCCCCAGGAAAATCCGGGAAAGGTTGGCTGCGAAAGATCACACTCACCCCCGGTACCGCCATTGAATACGAGGCGGTTGAAAGCGAATTGGCTGGCACTTTCTCCGGCTGGAGGGAGGGGACCGTCTTCACGCTCACCAACGGACAGAAATGGCGGGTGGTGAGCGGTCTGTACGTTTCGCCTCCCGACCCCAAGCCGCGCCGCGTCAAAATCTCACCGGGGGCCTTCGGCAGCTTCTTTCTGGAGATTGAGAGCATCCACTCCCGACCGAAGGTAACGTTTGCCGGGACGACGGATTGACTCGCTGAACGCCAGACTGCGGACGCAAAAAAACCGCCCCAGTCTCCGAGGGCGGTTTTGAAAGAACGAATCTGATGACGCTTACTTCAGGTGTCCCGAGACAAGCTTGGTCATTTCGAACATGCTGACGGACTTCTTGCCGTTGAAGACGGCCTTCAGTTTATCGTCGGCATTGATTTGAGTCCTCACCTTTTTGTCCTGGAGACCATTTTTCTTGATGTAGTCCCAGAGTTTCTTGGTGAGTTCTGTACGAGGCAACGGTTTCGAGCCGACAACGGCCGAGAGGGCTTCGTCGGGCTGAACCGGTTTCAGGAAGGCAGCGTTGGGTTTGCGTTTAGCCATATCGGTTTCGAGCAATACGCCCGGGCAGTGGGAAAGCAACGACTTTCTAGCGGGTAAATTGCCGCTTTTCAGAGGAGAAAAGTTTTGCAAGTCGCCGATGGGGAGAGTTGACGCCCACCCGGAAGTGCGTCAGTGGGGGTCGTCGACCCGGACGAACTGCTCGTAGAGCGCAGCATAGTGGCCCTTCCGCAGCATGAGGTCGCGATGATTTCCCCGCTCGATGATGCGCCCCTGGTCGAGCACAAGCACGAGATCCGCATTACGGATCGTGCTGAGGCGGTGGGCGACGACAAAACCCGTGCGGCCGACGAGGAGCGCAAGCAGCGCCTTTTGCAGTCGCGCTTCCGTGACCGCATCGATTGAGCTCGTAGCCTCGTCCAGGATCAGGATGCGCGGGTCGGCGAGAAACGCGCGTGTGAAGCAGACCAGTTGGCGCTGCCCCACCGAAAGCCCCGCGCCGCGCTCCCCCACTTCCGTGTGAAGGCCCTGTGGAAGCGCTTCGAGGATGTCGAGGCAGTCCAGTCGCGCGGCTGCGGACCTGACCTCCTCATCCGTCGCATCGGGTTTTGCGAGGCGGATGTTCTCGATCACAGTTCCGGTGAACAGGAAATTCTGCTGCTGCACCATGCCCATCTGGTGATGCAGCGACTCGCTTGTCAGGGTACGGATTTCCCGGTCGTCAATGTAGACGCCGCCTTCAGTCGGCAGATAAAATTTCGCCACGAGGCTGATGATCGAGCTCTTGCCGCTTCCGGTGTGCCCCACCAGGGCGATCGTCTGACCAGGCTCCGCAATAAAGTCGATGTCGTGAAGAACCCGGCGTTCCGGGTTGTATCCAAAGGAGACTTTCCGGAACTCCACACGTGCACCTGACGAGTTGGCCACGTGTGCCGCCGGCGATCGCTTCACCTCCCGCCGAGGATCGGGAAGAGCGGTCGCATCCTCCGCATCCGACCAGTCCGGAGGCGAGTCCACGAGGCGGAAAACCCGCTCCGCCCCGGCCATCGCCACCAATGCCTGGTTGAACTGGTTTCCGATCGTCTGGATCGGCGAGAAAAAGTAGTTCGCCATGAAGAAAAACTGGATGAGATCCTGAATCCCCATGTAGCCGTGAAAGGTCCGCCACCCGCCGAGCATGAGAAGGATGGCGATAAAAAACTGGCTGTTCAGTTCAAGAAGCGGCACCAGCCTCGCCGAGGTTTGCGCGAGAGCAATGTTGTACCGGGAGTGGTCCGCGAGAAGATTTCTGAACAGGCCGGAATTCGTGTCCTGGCGGACAAATCCCTGAGTCACCCGGATCCCGCTGACCGATTCTGCAAGCGTCGCCGTCACGCGGCTGAAGCTCTCATGCGACGCACGCGACAGCCGGCTCAGGCGGAGATGGAAGCGGCGGTTGATGGACCACAGGATTGGCGCCATCGCAACCACCACGAGGAACAACACCCAATCGCACCAGGCCATGATCACAGCGGTGAACAGCATCTGCCCGAGTTGAATGACGGAGACGAAGAGCACATCCTGAATCCCGACCCGCAGCGATTCGACATCGCTGGTGACACGGCTGAGTATCCGCCCGAGTTTCACGCGATTGAAGAAACTCATCGGCTGGCGCTGGACTTTCGCAAAGATCTCCGACCGCAGCCCATTGACCACCGTCTCACCCACCTCAAGGGCAAGGCGCTGCCGAAAATGGAAAATGAAGTCCGTGAAGATTGCCAGGATCGCATAGGCCACCAGGGCCGACATCAGTCCCGATGAGTTGGAAAGGGTGATCGAGCCCTGCCCGATCCTTCCGATCGCGACCGACACGAGCCACGGCAGAGCGGGAAGCTGTGCCGCCCTGATGATTGTCATGATGGTGAGGGTCACCATCTTTCCCTTCACAGGTTTCGTGTAATCGAGGAGGCGACGGATCAGGCTCCACTCCAAGGGACGAAACTGGTCCTCATCATCGTCGGCCTCCTTCACGCGCTGGATCAGCGACAGCGGCTTGCCGACAGGAATGGCGGCCTGCGGGCTGGTGTTGACCGGATTTGTTTTTGAAGTGCGCATCGGTCAGGCCTTGGACTTCGCGAGGGTTTGCTGCTGGAGCTCGCGGCCGTCCAGCAACTGCAGGTTTGCCACACGGAGGTAGGGACCGGGTACTCGCATCAGATCCTCATGCGCGCCCTGCTGCACGATCCGGCCGTTCTCCATGACGATGATGAAATCCGCGCGTCTCAGGGTGCTCAGGCGGTGCGCGACGATGAACGTGGTCCGCCCCGCGATCGCCCGGTCGAGAGCCTCGAAAATCTCGTGTTCGGTTTCACTGTCGATCGCGGCAGTCGGGTCATCGAGCAGAAGAATCGCAGGCTCAAGCAGAACAGCCCGCGCGATCGCGAGCCGCTGGCGCTGGCCTCCCGAGAGACTCTTTCCGCTCTCTCCCAGCACCGTGTCGTATCCGTTCGGCAACTGCATGATGAAGTCATGCGCCGCCGCAATGCGCGCCGCCTTTTCAATCTGCGCCTGCGTGGCTCCGGGGTGACCGAAGGCGATGTTGGACGCCACCGTGTTTGAAAACAGGAAGCTCTCCTGAAAAACCAGTCCGATGTTGCGGCGCAGGTCATCGAGACGAAGGTCCCGGACATCGATTCCGTCGATCAGGATGCGTCCGGAGCTCGGATCCCAAAACCGCGGAATAAGGCTCATCAGCACGCTCTTGCCCGCACCGGTCGCGCCAAGAATCGCCACGCACTGGCCGGGCTTCACCTCGAGATTGATGCCGCGCAGAACCGGCTCGATGTCGTTATAGGCAAACGTCACGTCCTCAAATCGGACGCCACCCGTGAGCCTCGGACGGGCAACGGCGTCGGGACGATCCGTGACCTCTACCGGCGCGTCCAGAATCTCGAAGACGCGACGCGCGCCTATAAGCGACTGCTGCACGCTGTTCACGACATTGGCCACCTGATTGACCTGCCCGGAAAACTGTTCCAGCAATCCCGCAAACACGATGAGCCCCGTGCCGAGGGGTAACTGCCCGTCGATCACGAGCCATCCGCCATAGCCCAGAAGCACGATCATGTTCACACGCGTGAGCAGGCCGACCGCCGGAGAAAAGAGGCTCACTCTCCAGAAGATGCTGTGCTGCTGCTTCAACACGGCCTGATTGGCAGTCTCGAATCGTCTGCGGTCCTCGGTTTCCCGGCCGAATCCCTTTGTCACCTGGATACCCTGGATGCTCTCGGCAAAGGTCTGCACCATCCTCTCCACCAGCGTCCGGTTGTGGGCATACGCCGGCTGGATCTTGCGCGAAAATGACATCGCCATAAACCACAGAAGCGGAGTCGTCGCAAGGCATGCGAGGGTGAGACCCACGTGCAGGCTGGACATGTAGACAATGTAGACCGTGAGCGAAATCACCATGATCAGGCTCTGGATGAGCACCTGGTCGACGAACATGCGCACGCTCTGGACGTCTCCGGTTACCCGCGTGATGATCGAGCCCGTGGTGTTTGCATCGAAAAACCGGAAACTCAGCCGCTGGAGCTTGTCATAGATCTCTGACCGAAGATCGACGACCAGGCGTTGCTGGACGAGGCGGTTGATCGCCACCGTGTAGGTGTAATTGAGCAAGGCGCGCACCATCGCAAACGCCAGGATGCATCCGGCCACCATCAGGATCACGAGAAGAGGCGAGGCGGATTCAGGGAGTTGCAGGCCGAATCTGGCATGGGGAAACGCGACCGCGGGCGATCCATCGCTCGGATGGTCCCGTCCCGTGACATAGCGGATGTAGTCAATGCCCAATCCCGTCAGGCCGAGGCCACTCAGGCCCAGCGTCAGAAGGATCAACTGGAGAAAGAGCACCTGAAAGCACCGTGCACGGTAACGCCAAGCCAGCCCCCACAGGCGTCGAATCAGCGCCCAGTTGGAGGGCTGATCCGTGTTCTCGCTGGAAGGAGAGGCATCCTGCATGGTCGACTCAGGCTAGGTTGGACACCGTCAAGCGCACGAACAATCTTACAGGTGTCGCCATCGCGCGGGCGGGATTCAGGATCTCGCTTCGGATGTCCGTTTCACTGACGAGCACAGATCACTCCATGATTGAGTTTGCCCACAGATCTTTGAAGAGTGGAAATCCATGGGGCGAACGACCCGGATTTCACAGACAAAGCTGGCCAAGGACCTCGGTGTCTCGCAAGCCCTCGTTTCCATGGTGCTCAACGGGCGCCGCGAGAACATCAGCCCGGAAACCTATCAGCGCATCTGGGACCACGCCTTCAACCTCGGTTATACGCCGCGGGGCATGAAGCTCAATCAGTCCCCGGTGGAAACCGCGCGCCGCCAGGTGGGATTTATCCTGCGCGCCGGCCTGAATCTTCACACGCAAGGAAGCTATTTCAGCCACGTGCTGCATGGCCTGCACTCGGCCCTTGCCGAAAAGGGTTATGCCACGGTTTTCCTTGGTTCGGAGGACAACCTGACCGTGCCCCGCCTGCGGCAGTTTTTTCATGCCGGGCACGCACTCAAGGGAGTAACAATTCTTGGACAGGTCAACGATGCGTTTCTCCAGCAGGTGCGGCAGTTTTCAACACGGATCGTCGCCGTGTCGGCCCGCCACCCAGGCCTCTGCCATTCCGTGCTGGGCAACGAGCCACAGGCAATCTCCTCGCTCGTCACGCACCTTGTAAACCTTGGCCACCGGCGGATCGGATGGATCGGCGGCAACGCCGGACTCGGCCGCCATGAGGCGCGCCACCAGGCCTACCTCAACGCGCTTAGTGCCGCCGGAATCAAGGCCGATTCGCGCTACGAGATCCGACAAAAGCAGGGTGATCGCGCAGAGGGCGCGGACGCCGTGTACGAGCTCAGGCCATTCATGAAGCGCAAGGATTTTCCAACGGCGTTCATCACGTACAACCAGCAGATGGCCCACGGGGCGGTTTCCACCTTCAAGCGGGAGGGGCGTGACGTGCCCGGTGACATCAGCATCGCCGCAGCCGACTATTCATCGCTCGCGCATGAAGAAAAGCCCACCCTGACGGCGGCAGGCTGCGATGCCGAGTCCCTTGGCCGCGCCGCAGCCCGCCTCATGCTGGACACCCAGGAAAACGAGGAGGGCAGCTATCTCGATCTCACCCTCGCTTCCACACTCTTTCTTGGAGAAACCAGTGGCCCGATTCGGAACCGAACCTCAGCTGCGACCAGATCGTAGGCTTGTCAGCAAGATCCGATTCGATCGATTGGCGGTAGGTTATAGATCAGGAGACAAACTGAATTGAAAACCGGTGCGATACCGGACTGCCGATTTGACTTTCTGCCGAGATGGAGAGGCACGCGTCGTGTAACTACCGAGCGCGAAGCGGAAATGCCTCCGCGTGGTTTGCAAATTCCGCGTTCTGCGCAGGGGAGACCATCAGAACTTCGTCGAGATGCTTAGGATCACACGGCCGGGCTGACCACGGGACTGGTTGGCGTTGAAGTATTCGGTGTCGGCGATGTTCTTCCATGCCAGCGTACCCGACCAGTTGAGGCCGCCGGCCTTCCAGTTCCGACCGAGCGTGAGGTCGTAAATCGTGTTCGCATCGATGAAGAGCGTCGGATTCGCAGTGCGTTGCGCCTTCTTGCCGGTGTGTACGAATCCTCCGCCAACCCACCAGTTCTGCAGCGGGCCCTTCTTGAAGTCATATCGCGTCCAGAGCGTCGCAAGATGCTCGGCCGAGCCCTCCGGTACGGCGTTGAGGATGAGCCCCTTCGCCTCGTTATAAGCTGCGACATAGGCTGCCTGTGCTGCGGCATCTGTCGAATAGGTGATGATGGGAGGAAATGTACCCTTGATTGTCTTGACGTCCATCAGGCTGAGCGTCGCAAAAATCTGCCAGTTGTCCAAAGGTGACCACGTCACTTCAACCTCCACACCCTCGCTGCGGTCGACCGTGCCCTGACGCGTGATCGTCGGGAACGTGCCGTCCGGCGCGGTTTCGCGGAAGCGCAGGATGCGGTTCTTCCTCTCGAGGTGAAAGAGCGAGACCGTCGATGAAACACGGCCGTTCAGGAAATCCGTCTTCACGCCAAACTCATAGCCCTTACCCGTCGTCGGTTCAGCAGGTTCGCTGATCGTGACACGATTGTTTGCACCCGAAGGCAGCGACGGATTGTAGGCGGGATTGAAAGAGGTGATGCTGCGGTCCTCGATGAAGAATGACTCCGAATAGCTCGCGAAGAGCAGCAGGTCGCGCCTCAGCTTGTAGCCGGCGCCAAACTGGGGCGTGGTCTTCGTCGCTTCAAACTTGCTTCCTTTCACCGGCGCGCCAGGAGGCGTTGTCGTGGTCGGCAGCATGTTTGTATTGATCGTCCATGTCTTGTTGTAGCGGGCACCTCCAATGAGGATCAGCCGGTCATCAAGCATGCTCGCGGTGAGCACCCCATAGAAGGCGCTCTCTTCCCCGTCGGAATCGTTGAAGGAATTGATGCCCGGGATCGCATTGACGTCATAGTCGTCCGTGTTGATCCACGTCGATGGATTGTTGTAATCCCAGGGTTGAAAATGCTGGTTGGGTGCTGTCTGGCTGTTGGGCAACCCCGCGGCAGGCGCGGCCGTGCTCTCACGGCGGAAACTCCCAGTGCCAACCTTGCTCAGGTAGGCGCCAAACAGCGGCTTGAAGGTCACTTCCCCGACATCAATACGGCCCGCCAACTCGGCCTGGTAGGAGTGGGAATCACCCATCGACTCCTCCAGGCGCTTGCGACGCGTCAACAGGGCTGACGCTGTCTTGGAGGGATCAGCCAGCACACTTCGGGGATTGTCGCGCAACTCATCGCGGTAAGTGAAACGGCTCTTTCCAGCCGTGGCGAGATAGGCCGCTGCCGGAGTGACGGTGAATTCGGCGAGACCCGTCAGCTTGTTGCTCAGCTTGAAGTCGTTCCATCCGAAGTTGGCGCGCGCCCGCCAGTTTGAGCCCAGCTGGACATTCAACTCCGCGTTGATCGAATCGAACCGGGAGTGACGATAGTCGTGCGTCCCAACGTAGTTGAAATCCTTCGGCAGCGGCGCGTAGTTCAGGAATCCGAGATTGAGATTGCCGACATCAACGTAAGCCTGCGCCCGCGCACGGTCCGTGAGCACCGGATAGTTTGCAGCGGATGCGCTTGTGAACCCGGCGACCGAAAGGTTCGGCTTCATGCTGATAAGCGGGCTCTGGTTCCGGCGGTAGCTCTCGAATTCGACGAAAAGCGAGACGGCCTTGACGGGCGCGATTTCAATACTGCCCGCGAGCAAGCGCGAATCCCCTCCGCTGGGGTTGGCCCATGCGAGCGTGTTCTCATAGGCACCAATCAACCGGCCGCTGACGCGCCCGTCTGCAAAGGTTCGGTTGATGTCCAGATCGGTCCTCCAGAAGTGGTCGGTTCCGATCTGCCCTTTCACGCGGGTGAAATCCTTTCGTTCCGCGCGTTTCGTGATGTAGTTGACCGTGCCACCCGGCGTGATCTGGCCATACAGCAGCGAGGCGGGGCCTTTCACAACCTCGACGCGCTGGATGTTTCCCGCATCGACATAGCGGTTGCCCACGAAACCGTTTCGCTGGGGTGTGACATCGCCATCGAATCCACGAATCGAGAATCGGTTGTTGCCCTGGGTGAACTCCTTCGCGCCGCTCGTCACACCCGGGGCATAATTCACGACATCGAGCAGTTCGAGTGCTCCAATGTCCTCAATGAACTGCTCGGTGAAGGCGCTAATCGAAAAGGGAAGATCCTTGATGGGCGTGTCTATCCGAGTGGCCGACACGGAATTGCCGGCCCGGTATCCCGAGTCGGCCGTGGTGCTCACTTGAAATGTCGCAAGCTCGATTGTATCGGAATCGCCGGACGCCGCCGGGGCGCCTTGGCCCTGGCTCCATGCGGAATTGATAGTAATTAACAAGGACGCCGCAAGAAATGAGGCGCGGCGGGTGTACGATCTGCCGGTAAACATGGTCATGGGTGGGGGAGTGGTTGATTTCTTTGCGAACGTCGCAAACAGCAATTTATAATTATGAACCAAAGGACAATGCCAAGCCCAATTTTCAGATTGCCTCGGATTTGACGCCTTTCAGTGCGTCATCAGGTAAAAAATCAGGTTGATCGCCAGGGGATAGGCCCGCTTTTCCGAGAGTTCACGGAAGTAGTCCGCGTTCTCCCCTTCCCTCTCCCAGCCGTCGCTGATGTCGGAATTGTGCACCGAAAAAACCATGATTCGCCCGCGCTCGTCGAGCAGCGCCTTGACCGCGACATTTTCCGATCCGACACCGCGATCCACCGTGATGCGGGAGTTGGGATCCTTCGGATCGTGACTCCGCACCCAATATTGCAGGGTCGGAATCTGCAGTTCGTTCATCGGCCCGGAGATCTTGTAGATACAGTTGAACACGGGGTGATCCATGGGAATGTCGACCCAGCTCTTTTCGGGCAGCACCCGCCGCATCTCCGCGGAAAAATTGTTCCACGCGTCCGTCCCCCAGTAGTCGGAGACCAGCAGCGCTCCTCCGGCCATCAGGTAGTTCCGCAAGGCGGACACCTCGTCGTCACGCAGCAGCATGTCCTCCGTGTGAACCATGTAGATCAGAGGAAAATCGCTCAACATGGGGTCGGTAAGATGCAGCACGCGTCCGTCAGGATCCACCTTCATGGAGGTCAATTGTTGAAGGCGGTAGGAGAGGTTCAGATCGGCGTCCGGGTAGTCGACAAACCATCCGAAGACCGGCCCCCGGCGCGGCACCCGACGTTCGGAGCGAAAGATAGCCCGCGCAAATGTGAAGACATCACTGCTGAACTCGCGCGGATTGGTCCAATCCGGTGTTCCGGTGCTGTGGGATGCCGTTTCACGCGCGGTCTTCACCGTGGCCTCGTCCACCCACCCGCCGCCCTCGATCCAGATGCGCGTGCCCGAGCGGTCCCCGGGAAACGGTCCGCCCATCCTGGGAAAGTCAAAACTTCCCTGCGCGGCGAGTCCGCCCGCGGAACAGGCGACAGCAGCGAGCACGGAAAGCCACCGCTTGAGCAGGGCAATCTTGACGGACACGAAAGGCATGCCCGAATAGTCGACCGGAATCGTGCATCAGGGCAAATGCCTTCCGGCAAATCTTCCGTGCTCGATTGAATTTGCGGCCTGCCCGCATCTCCATTTCCATCAACCGGCTCCGCATTCCGCGGCAGAGCCGGAAATCTCATCGAGCGAATTCCGACACCATGACGAGCACACATTCCATTGGTTTCATTGGCACAGGCGTCATGGGTTGCAGCATGGCGCGCCACCTCATGGCAGCGGGTCACACGCTCCATGTCTTCAATCGCACGAAGCAGAAGGCACAGCCGCTGCTGGATCTCGGCGCCCGCTGGCATGACGATCCCTCAACGGTCGGACCGAAGGTCGACGCCGTGATCACCATGCTCGGATTTCCGACCGACGTCGAAAGAATCTATCTGGGAGACCGAGGTCTGATACAAACTGCGAAGCCGGGTAGTGTGTTGATCGACATGACCACCTCCAGTCCCTCGCTGGCGCAACACCTGGCGGCCCTGGCGGCAAGGCGGGGCATCGACGTCCTGGATGCACCGGTTTCAGGAGGCGACCTCGGCGCGAAGGAAGCTCGTCTGGCAATCATGGTCGGCGGAACGGAGTCGGCATTTCAACGTGCACTGCCCTGGTTTCAAACCATGGGGAAGAATATCCGGCTCCAGGGCGGGCCGGGCGCAGGCCAGCACTGCAAACTCGCAAACCAAATCGCCGTCGCGGCCGGCATGATCGCGTGGGTGGAGGCCCTTGCCTACGCCAGGAAGGCCGGACTCGATCCGGCCGACGTCCTTGAAAGCATCAGCGGTGGCGCCGCCGGCAGTTGGTCGATGACAAATCTCGCGCCGCGAGCACTGGCCGGGAATTTCGCACCGGGGTTCTATGTGAAACACTTCCTGAAAGACATGCGCATGGCTCTTGAAAGCGCCGCGCAGTTGAAGCTGGACCTTCCCGGCTTGCGCTGCGTCCAAGCCCTCTACAACGAGGTCTCACAGCACGGCTGGGAGGATTCAGGCACTCAGGTGCTCTTCCGCCTCTACGCCGAAAGAGCCTGAACACGGAAGTGTGCCACAATCTCTCCGCCGACAGCACGCGCACACCGGAGCGTCAGTCCGCCTTTTCGTCAGTCAGCATGGCCGCGCCAAAAACTCCGGCGCTGTCGCCCAGTTCGGGTTTCAGGAACTCCGTCCTCACCTCCGGATTGAACAGGTGGCTCACCACGGCGGCGCGCGTTGCCTCCGTATAGAGCATGTCAAGATTGCCCACGCCTCCGCCAATCACGATGGCATCGGGATCCAGGATGTTGATCACCGCAGCGATGGATTCGCCAAACTTCGATCGCAGCCGTTCCAGCGTGCTCACCGCCGCGGCATCACCGGCCTTCCCTTGTTCCACAATTTCACGGAGATTCAGCTTCCTTCCCGTCAATGCGTGATAGTACCGCTCAAGTGAGGGTCCCGCAATGACGGTTTCGACGCAGCCCGCCCGCCCACAATAGCAGGGCGTGTTCTCGCCCATGATGGGATTGTGTCCCCATTCGCCGGCAATGCCATGACAGCCGTTGAGCACCCGGCCGTTGACCACGATGCCTCCGCCCACGCCCGTACCGAGGATCAAGCCCATGACGACCTGGCGGCCCCTTGCGACCCCAAGTGTCGCTTCCGCCAATGCGAAACAGTTCGCGTCGTTTGCAAGCCTCGCCTCGATTCCAAGAGCGGAGGAGAGGTCATCCCGCAAGGTCCGCCCGTTCAGCGCGGTCGTGTTGCAATTCTTCATCGCACCGGTGGACGGTTCGGTCGTGCCTGGCGTCCCCACACCAAGGGTCGGCGGGCGGCGCAGGCCGGTCTTCTTCTCCAGATCCTCCACGACCTTCGTGATCTGACCAACGATGTGGGCATAGCCGAGATGGGACTCCGTCGGGTGACGCAACCGCGCGAGCGGTTTGCCCGGATGCGCGGTGTCGAGAACTGCGCCTTCCACCTTTGTGCCACCCAAATCGATGCCCCAGATTATCATGTCAGTCTGGGTGAGTTATCGTGCGCGGGAACACTGTCGATCCGAAAGAGGTCTTGATCCTCCAGAGTAGAACTGCCGGCGCAGCCGCTATCTCACACGGTCGAACAATGAGTCGATGGCCCTTGCGAGCGCCGTTTCCTCTTTGCCCGGCGGACCGATCATTCCCGCTGCCTTCAGCGCCTTCGGCCAGCCATGCGGCATCGCAACCGACAGTCCTGCCCAGGAGAACATCGGCAGATCATTCTCGGCATCGCCAAAGGCAAGGGTCTCCTCCGCGCGAAAGCCCAGATGCGTGCAGAGCGAGGCCAGGCCCGTCGCCTTGCTCACACCATGAGGTGAAAACTCGAAGAGCTGCTGATGCGTATGCACACGTTCGACATCGATGGCCCGGACCTCCGGATGCTCACCCACTGCGGCAATGTCCGACTCCGCCCCTATCCAAACGATCTTGAGCAATCGCTCATCGCGCCACTGGTCGATGGTAAACTGCGGCGGCCTGCCCGCAAAGCTCGCGTAGAGCTTCTTGATGTCCGTGTCGTCATCGACGAGAATTCCATTCTCGGTGTAAAGCGCCAGATTGTAGCCCAGCTTTCGGCCAAGGTCCACAATGTGGTGCGTCTGCTTGTCATTGAGAAAAACGCGGCCGAGCACCCGACGCCGCTCGACATCCGACACCTCTCCGCCCTGAGACGACACCAGCCATTGAATGCCAGGCAGCGCCTCGGCAAAGGATCTCAACGTCTCGTAGTGGCGCCCGGAGGCCAGGACCACCTCGATGCCTGCATTTTGCAGGCGCTCAATGGCGCGACGATTTGCATCACTGATTTCCAACGCCGGGCCGACCAGGGTTCCATCCACGTCGATGGCGGCCAAACGAAACGGTTCCGGGAATTTTCTCTGCACACTGTCACGGCGGGCATGAATCCGACGAAGTCAACCGCGGAGTTTTCCGCAAACCAATGCGTACCGCTTTACCCAGACCACGAGAGGCATCAACGGCCAGGAAGGCGCACGGCCGGCGCCACATTCGTTCCTTGCGGAACCGTTAGGGAGCGCAGCCAACCACCTCCATATTGCCGGTAAGCCTCCATGCCTCGATCACCTCCAAGACTGCTGGTGAGCTGCTGGGTCGCCCTCGCAGCCAGTTCATTGAGCTGGGCGGTGCGTTGCTCGGCTGTCAGGCCCCTGCTGCCTCTGATAGCAGCCGCCTGATTCTGCGTATCCCTCTCGATTGCCACCAGCCGGTCAGCGGTTCCCTCCGGCAGGCTTAGTCTCGCTGCAAGGCGGTTCGCCGTGGCGTAGCTGGGGTTGCTCAAGCGTTGATACTCCGCATAGCGTTCCGGCGTCAGCGTGGATTTGATGGCTTTCAGAATGGCGTCATTCTGCCCCCGGCTTCCCGCCAACGCATTTGATTGAGTCCCGTTCCCATCCAACTTTGCGGCCGAGTAGATCGCGCGAAACTCGGCCTCGCTCGGCTCGAACCCATTGAAGCGGCCGCGCAGCGAATTCGCCAGCGGGCTCGAACGCAGCTCATACTCCAACCGCTCGGCTGGCGTCAGCAGGTTCTCGATGTCGGCCTGTTTCTCCTTCTCCAGAAAGGCGAGCTTCTCGCGATCCTCCGGGAGAAGGAGCCCTTGGGCATTGATATGGATTTCCTGGGATAGTTCGCCGTAGTCCGAATTGATCCGGTTGATCAGCCGCATCTTCTCAGGTGAAAGGTTTCCATACCTCCGCTGCTGAATGGGGTCGATACTGGAGGCTGTCTCGGGAGGAAGTTCGCTTAGCAGGTCCTTGACGAGCGCCGCATATTCCTTTTGCAGCGTGCGGCTCTCGTTTAACGCAGCGCTGTTCATCGATCCCCTGGAATTGCTCCGCCAGTAGGCATCCACCATCTTCGAAAGGAGATCCTTCCTTCGCTCGCTGAATTGATTGCCAACCTCGGCCAAGACAATCGCCCGGATCGTCGTGCTCGGAAATCCCGCGGCCTTCAGTCTCGCGACAAGTCCCTTCAGATCTCCGCCAAAAAGCTGTGACCACACCTTTGGGCTGATGGGCTTTCCATCGGTTCCAAAAATCTTCCCGGCCTCATTCGAACCAGACGCCAGGTCCACAACCGATGCATCTTGGGAGCCCCGGGACTCACCGCCGGGCAGTTGAACCTCACCTCCCCGGGCAGCATGGTCCCGCGCTGAAACCTCCCTGAAGTGAAGAACGATCCATGCGGCATTCCCCACCAACGACACGATCAGCACAAACGCCAACGCCTTCATGGAGCAACTTCACCAAAAGTGACAGGGAAATGCCACCCAATAAACACCGGTCCGACGGCACCTGCCGCCAAACGCCTGACGGCACTTGGGCTCCCTGATCAGAGCGACTCAATATAGGTGAGCAAGTCGGCCATCTCGTTGACAGACAACCCGGCTTCAAGTCCCTCGGGCATCAGGCTCCGACCGGAAGACGTGACTCCCGTGACCTGAGACCGAAGCACGCGCATTTCAATTCCTCCCATGATCTTCAGCGTGAGGCCGCTGGCATCGTCCTGCGAAATGATCCCCGAATAAGCACTGCCGTCCCGCGTGGACACCTCATAGCTGATGTATTGAGACGCAACTTCGCGGTTGGGATCAACAATGGCCGTCAGCACGCCCTCGCGCCCGCGGCTCTTCACGGTGACCATGTCAGGCCCGAGCAGGAATCCCTTTCCCTCCGCTCGGTGACACGGAAGGCATCTCCCCTGGAAAACCTCCCTGCCCTTGCCAGCGTCACCCGACATGGCCACCGCGGGAAAATAGCGCTTCAGCACCTCCGAACGCGACAACGGTATCAAGGAACTCAATACAACCCGCGCACGCTCCCGTACGGGAGGGGCGGCGTGGTGAGTAAGTGCCTCGACATGGGAGGCGGCAAAATCGGACAGCGACACCACCTTGGCATCAACTGCAGCCAGAAGCCTTGACGCGCGGTCCTCGCGGGGCAGGCAGGCGGCAATCACCGCATGGCGAACCGTCGGTGAATAATCCCGCCAGCCTCCAAGCAGGGCATCCATGACATCCGTCCCAGGCGGCTTCTGCGCAAGGATCCCAACCGCGGAAAGCTGGAGCGATTCAGGATGTCCCTTCGACAGAAGTGCAGCCAGCGCCGGAAGGCTCACGGAATCCGCGGCCACCGAAAGCAGTTTGACCGCATGCGTTCTCGTTTCCAGAGGGGCATTGCCATCGTCTGCCACCTTTGCGGCATTCACGAAAAGCGCCGCCAGGCGACGCCGGTTATCTATCGCTTCGAACGTGAGGCCGGCACGCCGCACGCCAGACCCCAGGGCGAGTACCCAGCGAGCAGGGACACCGGGTCGACTCAAGCGGTCGATCAGCGCCGCGTAACCCTCTGCGGGCTTCATTGCAGCGCGCATTTCGATCAGGTCCGCCACAAGCTCCTCCAATGCCGGAAATCGGACCTCACGCTCAAGAAAGTACGTCAGCAACACTTCCGTGACAACCTCTGGGGGACCGCTCAGCAAAGCGGACACCATCCATTCGTTTCCTGCCTCCCTCTCCGCCAGCCGGGTGTAGGCGGAACGGAGGTCCTCGGCTCTTGAGGCATCTGTTCGTTTGAGCAATGCGGGCAGGGTAAACGCCAGCTGGAACCTCACGCGGGCGTTGTCATCGTCGACCATTCCTGCAACCGTCCGAATCAACTCCGGCGATGGCGCATGGGTCTCTGCCCAGGATTCAATCAGCCGAACGCCACGCTCACGCACGGAGGCATCCCGATACTCAGTCGCCGACAACAGTGTCGGCTCATCCAAGCCACCCAGCGTAACAAGAACACCCAGCGCATGCAGGGTTGCGAGACGGGAGTTTCCTCCCCGCACGGTCTCACGCAACAGCGGAATCGCCCCAGCATCCTGTCGCTCGCAAAGCAGGCGCGACGCGGTGTCGCGATGCCAGCCATTCGGGTGAGCCAGCGTGGCGACGAGTTCGCGAATTGATGCGCTTCCCAGGTCGACCGAAGATCTACGATGCCAGGATTCATTCACGGGCACAATGCGGTAGATACGTCCCCGGTCATTTCCAGAAGTAAGATCCAGGTGCCGCTTGATGCTTTCGGGGATGCTCCACGGATGTTCGATGACTTCGCGATACATGTCACAGACGTAAAGTGTGCCGTCAGGCGCATTGGCGAAACCCACGACACGCACCCAGGTGTCGGTGCTCGAGGCAAATTCACGATTCAATTCATCCGAAGGCCGGCGACCCTCGCGACTCACACCGGAATCAGTGATGATCTTCCGGTGAATCAACTGCCCGCCGGCATCGCCCGTGAAGGTGTTGTCCAAAAACTCCGCACCGTAGGCGTCCCCACGATACACCATCGTGCCCGTCGCACCCGTGAAGTATCCACTGACACGTCCACCGCCTTCAATCATGCCCTTCACCACGCCCCCGACACGCCAGCGTGTGCGGATGATTCTCCAGGGTTCATCCGGGCTGATGCGAAACACCTCCGCAGCACCACCGTCCACAGCGATGCTCTTCCGCGCCGGCGGCATCGCGCGGAAGGGATTCCGGTGCGCGTAGCGATCATCATAGACCCAGTATTGAAGGTGATCCGAATTCGACGAAGCGTACTTCCTGCCTTCGTTGTCAAAGCCCATCCCGTATTGGGCACCACCTTCCTCGAACCCAAATTCATAGGTGCGCGGGTCAAACCAGAAGTCCCTGCCACCCAGTTCCTGTGCCGGAAGATCCGGGCGGCGCGGACTGCTGATCCGCCCCCGATTGCCGGTGCCGCTCAGCAGGTGCACGCGATTGTCGGGCCCCCACTGCAAACTGTTGAGCAAAGCCTGGACATTGAGTCGGGCAATCTCTCCACCGAATCCCGTGAAGACTGTTTCCCGGATCTCAGCGCGGCCATCACCATCCCGATCCTCGAAGCGCAGGATGTCGGGAGTCGACGCCACAAACAAGCCACCACCCGCCCAGATCAACCCCGTAGGCCATGCCAGGTTGTCCGCAAACACACGGCTCGTTTCATAATATCCATCTCCATCGCGGTCCTCCAGAAGGGAAATCCGGCCGAGGTGCGGAGTGACGTCGCGCTGCTCGGGATAATCTATCATTTCGCACACGAACATCCGCCCGTTTTCATCGAAGCAAACTGCAATGGGGTCACGCACGTGGGGCTCACTCGCGGCGATCTGGATGGCAAACCCCTCCTTCACTTTCCATGTGGACACCGCCCGATCAGCCGACACGGGCGGAAACCGCGGCATATCGAGGGCTGCATCGGAAGGCGCGCCAGATTCCGCTGACATTGCCAGCACGGAAAAGACAGCAAGGTTGACGATTGTCAGGACAAGGGGACCCAAGGTTTTCATTCGATACTGGCCGCTCCCCGGCAGGCAGACAGGTGCCGCGGGGTGATGCAAGGCGCGGACATCCGGTCGACAGAAACTTTTCTACCCCTTACGGAATGCGCAAGGATGTGCCAACCACGAGCTGGTTGGGATTGGGCAGAACATCACGATTGGCGGCGGCGATTTCCTCCCATCGGTTGGACTGTCCATAATACTGCTGCGAAATTTTCGACAAAGAATCCCCAAGCTTGACGACATGAATGCGCGCCGCACCCGGGGTACCCACGCCAGGAGCGGCAGAAGAATCGCCGCGCGCGGCAGCCGTCGTCGAGGCGCCTGCTTGTTTCTCCACCGGCGGAGCGGGAGCTTTTGCCGCTGGCATTGCAGCAGCCGCCGCAGCCGATCCCGGGCGTGTCGGCGGCGCATAGGCTCCTGAGGGAGGAGGCGCCGCAATCGCCAGACGCGTCTTCAACTGATTGATCTCAACGGCCATGGCGGCGGCCTGTGACTGCGCGTAGCGGAGCTGATCACGAAGGTTTCCGATCTCCGCCAGGACCGGCGCTGATGCAGCGACGTCCTGAGAAAGCGCGGTCTTTTCCTGCGTCACCTGTTCAAGCCTGGAGGTCAGTCCATTCCGTTCCTCAGTAAGGGAGGCAATGCTCGCTTGCGCGGCCTCAATCTCCTTCTGCTGAAGCGTGTAGCTTCGCAGAGCGGTGTTCAGCTTGGATTCGGAATCTGTGAGTTGTTTTTTGAGCCGTTCAATTTCTTCAGGTGGAACAGCAGGTGTGGGCGGCGGGGCAAGCTTGAGTTCATCCCGCTCCTTTTCGACCGAAGCCAGAGCCGCCCGAGCGGCGTCGAGATCTGATTTCAACTTCGTGATTTCAGATGAAGAAGCGGCAGCAAGTCTTGCCGCAGCCAGGTCGTCGGTCAGGCGCCGCGACTCGGCATTGAGTCGCGTGATGCCTTCATCGCGCTGTGAGATTTCGCGCCTCATCGACTCGATCTCTGCACGCAGCGATGTCGTTTGGCCGCGCGCGGTCGCGAGTTCCGCGGTCTGATCGTTCCTGGCAAGAGACTCGGCTGCGAGTTGTGAACGGGCCCGTTGTTCCGCGCTGAGCTGGTTCTTCAATGCCGCTGTTTCAGTCGAGAGTGCAGCCAGATCACGAGACAGATTTGCCCGTGCAGCCTCGGATTCCTTCAATGCGGCTTCGAGTGCGGGATTGGCTGGTGCCGGAATCACGGTTGTCGGCGCGGTCTGAGAAGATGCCTTGAGGGAAGAAATGGTGCTGTCGCGCTCAGCAATCTGGCGGTTCAATTCGGCGACCTTCCCGATGGATGCCGTCTTAGCGGCTTCGGCTTCGCGTCGCGCGGCAGAAAGTTCAGCGCTCAATCGATTCATTTCGGCGCGCAGACGGTCGCCTTCTACATTGGATGCCGGGGCTGCTGGTTCGGGCTGGCTGGCAGGGGTGATAAAGGGGGATTGTTCGGCTGCCCGCGCAATCTGCGCGCGCTTTTCTTCCAGGCGACGTTTTCCCTCCGCCAATTGTGCCGAAGAGAGTTTGGGCAGCAATGCATTGAGAGCCGCCTGATTGGATCCGCGTTCGGCGGCGAGCGTCAGCCAGGCATAGGCTTCGCTCAGGTCGGAGATGGGTTCGTTGGCATCGGCGTAGGCGATGCCGAGGTTGTACTGGGCGATGGCATTACCGGACGCAGCTTTCGCGCGAAGGTCGGCAATGACGTTCTCAGGAAGCGCTCCGTGGAGGCCGACGCAGGCAAGTGAAGCCAGGAGCAGGCAAAGGGCTCGCGGCGTCGCAGCGTGGAATTTTGGGGCAGGCATTGAAGGTGTTCGCGAGAGGCAGACCGTGGAGGGATGCGCCAAGTTCATGAGGGCATCTAAAGGGCGTGTTCGGCGGAGAGCAAAAATTTTTCGTTATCTCACGAGTCAGGCAACGCACAAAAAAGAAGGCCCGGATCGTGCGTTGGGCACAATCCGGGCCATAAACCTGGCAACAACCTACTCTCGCGGAACCTAACGTTCTACTACCATTGGCTGCTCGGGGCTTAACGGCCGTGTTCGGGATGGGAACGGGTGGAACCCCCGGCATATAATCACCAGGAAGGGAATCTCAGATCGAAAACGATCGAGAAAGTAAAGTTTGGGATTAGAATTTTGGAAGGAGGTAAAACAAACGCCCAGATACTGGGTTTGCATAAACCGGCAGGGTCATTAGTACCAGTAAGCTGAGCATATTGCTACGCTTACACTTCTGGCCTATCGAACGGGTGGTCTCCCCGTACCCTGCACCGTCTTGCGACGGATTGTGATCTTATCTTGGGATGGGCTTGGCGCTTAGATGCTTTCAGCGCTTATCCCTTCCGAACATAGCTACCCGGCGCTGCCACTGACGTGACAACCGGAACACCAGAGGTTCGTCATTCTCGGTCCTCTCGTACTAGAGAATGAACCCCTCAAATCACAGACGCCCACAGCGGATAGAGGACCGAACTGTCTCACGACGTTCTGAACCCAGCTCGCGTACCACTTTAATCGGCGAACAGCCGAACCCTTGGGACCTTCTCCAGCCCCAGGATGTGATGAGCCGACATCGAGGTGCCAAACCGCGCCGTCGCTGTGAACGCTTGGGCGCGATCAGCCTGTTATCCCTAGCGTACCTTTTGTCCTATGAGCGATGGCGATTCCACATTCAACCACCGGATCACTTGAACCTGCTTTCGCAACTGCTCGACTTGTTGGTCTCACAGTAAAGCTCCCTTATACTCATGCGCTCTATAGCCCGATTACCGACCGGGCTGAGGGAACCTTCGTAATCCTCCGTTACTCTTTGGGAGGATTCCGCCCCAGAAAAACTGACCTGCTATCACTGTCCCACGACCAGTTGATGGTTCGAGGTTAGACGCCTAACCAACAAAAAGTGGTATTTCACATTGCGACTCCGCCTGATCCTGAAACCAGGCCTCGAAGTCTCCCACCTATTCTACGTATTGGAAGTCAAGCGACAATAACAGCTTACAGTAAAGGTGCATAGGGTCTTTCCGTCCTGCTGCGGGTAGGCGGCATCTTCACCGCCACTACAATTTCACCGAGCCTCTCTCCGAGACAGTCGTCAACTCGTTACACGATTCGTGCGGGTCGGAACTTACCCGACAAGGAATTTCGCTACCTTAGGACCGTTATAGTTACGGCCGACATTCACGGGGGCTTAGACGCGAAGCTTGCACCTCACGCTTTCACCTTTCCGCATTGGTCACGTGTCACTCCCTATACGTCGTCTTGCGACTTAGCAGAGAGCTGTGTTTTTGCTAAACAGTCGGTTGACGCTCTTATCTGCGGCCCCTCGCGGGGCACCCCTTATACCGAAGATACGGGGTCAATTTGCCGAGTTCCTTAGAGAGATTTAACTCGCGCGCCTTAGAATACTCATCTATTCCACCTGTGTCGGTTTACGGTACGGGCGATATACATAGTGGCCTATCTGCTTTTCTTGGGACTGCTATTACCAACATCCGCTAAGCCGTGGCTTCGCAGTGCCTTGTCGAAACAGGTCTGTTGGCTGATACAATCCGTCACTGATAGGATAGTTGTACATCGGTTCTGGAATATTAACCAGATTGGCATCGATTACTCCTTACGGCCTCATCTTAGCACCCGACTAACCCTGGGAGGACGAGCCTTCCCCAGGAATCCTTGGAATTAAGGCGAGCCGGATTTATACCGGCTTTATCGTTACTTATGTCTGCATTCTCACTTCCAGTCGCTCCACAGTTGGTAACCCTTCTGCTTCGCAGCTACTGGAACGCTTTCCTACCACTCCACTTGCGTGGAATCCACGGCTTCGGTATATGGCTTGAGTCCCGATCATTTTCGGCGCAATTTCGCTCGATGGGTCAGCTGTTACGCACTGTTTAAATGATGGCTGCCTCTAAGCCAACATCCCCATTGTCTAAGCAAAATCACATCCTTTTCCACTGAGCCATATTTTGGGACCTTAACCGATGGTCTGGATTATTCTCCTCTCGACTATGAAGGTTAGCCCCCACAGTCTGACTGCCGAGCTACACTCTGCGGTATTCGGAGTTTAATTAAGTTCAGTACCCCGGTAGGGGCCCTAGCTTATTTAGTGCTCTACCTCCGCAAATCAGCGCTCGACGCTATACCCAAATATATTTCGGAAAGAACCAGCTATCAGAGGGTTTGATTAGTCTTTCGCTCCTAACCACAGCTCATCCGACACTTTCTCAAGAGTGACCGGTTCGGACCTTCACTCCGTTTTACCGGAGTTTCATCCTGGCCATGGTTAGATCACCTCCCCTTCGGGTCTATTGCCAGCAACT
>CAUJJL010000112.1 GCA_963205455.1 Verrucomicrobiota bacterium | reverse complement strand
GTGGCTGACCGGGTGACAATGCCGCCCGCGCATCTCTTCTCGGGCTTCGACCACTATTACGCGACGCTCGCACACGAGCTGTCGCATTGGACCGGCCATGCCAGCCGCCTCGACCGTAATCTCAAGAATCGATTTGGTTCTGCAGCTTACGCCGCCGAGGAACTCATCGCCGAACTTTCGAGCGCCATGCTTGGCGCTGAGCTCGGTCTGCCAGTCACCCACCTCGATAGCCATGCGAGCTATATCGAGCACTGGCTGAAGCTCCTGAAGCAGGATGACCGTGCCATTCTCACCGCTGCCGCAAAGGCGGAGGAAGCATCAAGGCTTCTGCTCAAACTCGGAGGACGGATCTCTGCCGAAGATACCGACGAGGCGTCTGCCGACGCTGCTTTGGCCGCCTGAAGGAGGGTGTCATGGGCCGATCGGTTAGCTCCCCCAGCGGGGCCATCGTGGCCTTCACGGTGCTCGAAGTCGAAAACGACGACGACTGGGACTTCGAATATGAATGGCTCCGCGAGGATCTGCGTGAGCGCGCTGGGCGGGCTTTCCCTTCCCTGATCGCGCACGACGGTTGGCGGGGGTGCGAAGACCGCATCCTCATGCGCAATGCCTACGCGGATTTCGGCGTGTCGGTTTACGCCGGCCTGGTTGCGGTGTGGATCGTCGAGCGTGACGATGGCGCCTATTGGGATGCCGATTGGCGCACGGCCAGATCGCCGAGGGCACAACGCTGGCTGTCCCAGATCGCCTCCCGCTTTGAAGCGTTGTTCGGCGACTACGTCTGCCTCGGTCACATGTCGAACGGTGAGGGCGTCTACGCAAAACGGGTAGCCTGATGCGCCAGTCACTTTGGTCGTGGCGAAGTGCCTGTCCTCCCTGACGAAGCTTGCTTTTGCACTCATGGTCTGAAGCCATGCGAGAGAGGCCCTGGGCCAGCCGCCAGTCTGCCGCAACCCGGCTTGCGCAGGCCCGAGTTGGCCCGGCCCTTTGGGCCGTTGGCCTGCCCGCGCCAGCCTGCCCAAGCGGGTTTCCCCCTGTCGGGTGCGGAGACTGCCTCAAGCTGGCCCTGACGGGCTCTCGCTGGCGCAGCCATGAGCGGGTGCGTCAGCCTCACGCCAGTCAGGAGGACAATACCCATGCACTCATCATTTTCCGAGCAACTTGCCGGCCTCGACCTTTCCGGTTTTTCGATTGGTCCTGCCCCGGTTTCCACCAATGATTTTCCGGTCCACGAAGCGGTCGTCCAGACTCTCGAAGCGGTCTGGTCCGATCTATTTGCGATGGTCTCTGGGACTGCGCTGGAGGCCGATGCCGAGGACCTCGGTTGGGCGTTCGTCAACATCTTCCATCGTTCCGCGACCCGCAAATCGGCCGCAGTCGACCGCGCAACCGACGAGGTCCGAGCACTCCTCGCCACTGCCGATGGATCCGAAATTCACACCCATGAACTCGAGACCCAGGTTGAGCGTGCGCAGTGTGCCGAAGGCGCCATGCTTGCTCTCGAAGAGATGCGTGAGGTGGCCGCTGCCCTCTATCTCAACGAGTTCGGATCTTCGTGGAAACCTGTGTCGAGCTCGCGCTTCAATCACAGTGCCATGCTGACTTCTGCGCTTGTCGAGGGCCGCGAGTTCGTCCGAGCTCGGTCCGAAGCGAAACGCCGCGCCGCCATGCCAGAAGGTACGCCGGTGATCTTTGCCGGTGGCCGCACACGCCATCCAAACGAGCAGGACGCTCTCACCTTTGCCAACAATGTCTGGGCTACTCTGGACAAGGTCCACGACCGGGTTCCTGACATGGTTCTTGTCCACGGCGGTGATACCAAGGGTGTTGACCGTCTGGCATCCTCATGGGCGGAACGACGCAACATCCCGCAAATCAGCTTCTCCCTCGACATGCGCCTCGGGGCACGCGCAGGCTTCAAGCGCAACGAGCGTATGCTCTCGCTCGACCCCCGTTATGTCGTCGCCTTTCCCGGAAACGGAGTCCTGGAGCGCCTCGTCATCGAAGCCAAATCCCGTCGGATCACGGTTGTAGATCGCCGTGGTCCGCTGGGCACTTCCCCCAAGCGCGCGGCGCAGGATACCGACTGATGCGTCGGGCATCGCGCCAGCGCTATCGGCGCTGGCGCAGCCCGTCAGAGGAAAGAGATCGCTTGTTATCGTGGGCAAGACGATTGGTGCTTGCCCGCACATATCAGGAGATTTCTCATGACTGATTTTCAGGCAATCATGGCGGACTTTGCTGTCCGCCAGGCCGAACGCGCGGCGCAGGCGCAAAGTGAAATCCAACGGCTCAAGGCAGCTATCATTGACCCGCTGCGCAATGCCGAAATTGCCCGCGTAGAAATCCGCTTCGATGGGTGCGGCGACAGCGGTGCGGTCGAAGAATGCGTCTTCTCTGATGCCGTCGGGGCGAGTGTTCCGTGTCCCGAAGTGACGATCGACTATGCTGGAGAAGGCGACGACCAGAGCCTCCATTCCGCCATCGAGCAACTGACGTACCTTGCTCTCGAACGCCATCATCCCGGATGGGAAATCAATGATGGTGCCTGCGGCGAACTGATCATCGACGTGGCTACGCCGAGTTTCGTTCTGGACTGCCAGCTGCGTTACACGGCGACCGACGACCATTCGACTGATCTCTAGGAGAAGTGCGATGGCTCATTGCTATTATCACGCCCTATCGTCGGTCCGGAAATGGGGAGGGGTGGTGGAAGATTACCTGCCGCTCCACCAATGGTTTGACCAGTCGAAGGCGATCTTTGCTGATCCGCGGCACCGGGCCCTTCGGCACCATGCCGAAGGCATTTTCATGCTTGAAACGCTGTTCGGGCCTACCATCGTCAACGCCGACAGCCGTGTCGTGCCCGTTCGTCTTATAGGCGAGCAGCACGTCCGCGAGGACTTGGGTGCGATCCCTTCCTTTGCGGATTGGGGGCGCCTCATCACGCCCCAAGACTGGATGTTGCGGGGGCATCGCCTGGACGGGCCGATGCCGCTTGGCACTGTGGAGACTGGTGCTAGCGGTGCGTTTTCAGGTGGTCATTCGTCGGCTTCGGGAGGAGCTTTCGTCGTCGAGATATGATGTCGCCTTGAAGGCAGGCGAGGTCGGGGGGGGGCACGTCGCAGCCCGTCAATGCGAAAAGTCATGGCTTAGCCTGTGCAAGGCACTCGGGACCAACCCGGCCTGTAAGCAAACCTTTCCTGAAGCACCCCCGTCGAGACGCGCAACCCCGATCAGGTCCGGCCGAGTTGCCGGGCTGCGCCCGGCTGCCCGCACCACCCGAACCAAATCGAGGTTTCCCTTCGGTGCGCTTCGCCGGGGCCGCTTCCTAGTCGGGTTTGCAGCCGGGATGGACCCGGAATGCTCGATCAGGAGAAAGACCATGACCAATCTCGTTATCCTCGTTGGCCGCATTGCCCGCGATCCCGAAACCCGCACTACCCAGGGCGGCACCAACATCACCTCGATCTCGGTCGTCACCGACCGTCCCGCCCGCAAGGACGGCAAGACCTACAAGGACGAAAACGGCTACACCGCCAAGGACAGCGAATTCCACCGTGTGACCTGCTTCAACGGTCTCGGCCAGAACGTCGCCAAGTACTGCACCAAGGGCCAGCTCGTGACGGTCGAGGGGCGCATCCACTATACGCAGTGGGAAGACCAGGACGGCGCCAAGCGCTACGGCTGCGAGATCATCGCTGACAAGGTGGACTTCCTCACCAAGGGGCGGGCGTCGAACAATGAGGGTGCGCCCGACATCGATGAGGACTGAGCGCCTTCCGCAAACAACAAGGCTCCGATGGTTCGCGCCATCGGGGCCTTTTTTGTGATCGCTGGCGTGAACGGCGGGGCGGGGCATCGAGCCCACACCCCGCCGCGGTTGAAGTGTCAGGCGGGGGAAAGCCGCTTGAGAGCATCGCCGATCCCGATGGTAAGCGATGCGCGGATGAGCTGCTTCAGTTGCGCGGGTTCGATCGTCTCGGCTCCGCATTCAAGAAGAACCTTGCCCAGTTCGCCGGCTGCTTCATCACGGAGCCTGGCCTCCTGTGCATCGAGTTCTTCGCGCTGTTCACGCAGTTTCTTGAGCGCATTACGCGCGCTCGGTTTGGACCTGGCCATCAGATTGTCCTTTCGCTGGCCGTTGGTCCCCTCCACGCGCGACAGTGCCAGCATGGGGCCATGTAGGAAAACGGTTTTTGCCGCGATGCTAGTGCTTCTCACGCTGACGTTGGAGAGGTCTCTCTCGCAGAAAAACCAAGTGTGATGCGGGCTTTGGGGCCGCGTCAAGGACGACGGGGCCCCACCATTTTTACCGGGCAAGCCCGGCAAAAATCGTTTCCCCCATCGCCGCTTCGCGGCCGCGCTACGCGCGGTCCCTGACCCGGCCCGTCGCCCACATCCTCGCAGCTCCTGATGCGACGCATCGAACATCAGGAGGAAAGATCATGTACGCTTCACTGAATATCGCGCAGGGTTCATTCCAGGCAGATCAGGCAGCCTTCGTTGCCGCACTCGACAAGGCTCATGCCCGGTCCCTTCACAGCTACTTCACCCAATATGTCCTGACCGATGGTGAGGCAGGTTACATCGCGGTCGATGAGGGCGATTACGGCGCACTGCCCAAGGCCATGCTGGACCGGGTCATCGACACAGTGCCTGGAAAGCTGAGCGATGAATTCTGATGCCACACAAAAGGAGGAAGTCCGTCAGGGCTTCCTCCTTTCTTTTTGCTCGGGTCCCGTATTGTCGCTCCCGTAGGCATCGCGCGAGCATTCCCTGCAGCATCAGCCCTCGGCGGTAGACGCATCGATTTCCTCCAGCCGATCGGGCAACTCGAGTACCTTCATGGCCGCTGCTGAAATGGCCTCGGCCTTCGTCGGAAAGGCTTCCGCCGAACTGATCGACACGCCGCTCGAATAGGTCACGGTTGCCTGGAATCCGTTGCCTTTGGGTGTCGCGCTCAGTGTAACGTCCGCCATATCCATGCTCCCGGTGGGATACCCGCGACACCATTCTTCCTGCCGGCGGACTCGATCGATCCTTAACACAAACGGCAATCGAACGGCATCAACTTCATCCCTTGGACTTGGGACTTCAAAACCGCCGATCCCGTGCAGGTCGTGACACTGGGACCTACCCTCTAAGCTGGGGACAGAGGTGCACACCGTACGCAGTAGCTGCTGCTGGTGAAGCTGAGTTAGATTAGCGAGTAACGGCCGATTTTGGCGAGTGGCAGTTTCTTGCTGCCTAATCTCAGCGCGACCTTGCCATGGCTCTGTCAATCGGAGACGAGCTGTAGCAAGTCTGACAGCACCCAATTGGGTCCAATTTTCAATCAGGTACAGTTAGTCTGACAGCTCCGCAACGAGTTTTCCGGCGAACCCCCAATCTTCAAATTCAACTTCTTGAATCACGACATGGACGTGCTCGGGCCTCTTACCGAGGTGCTCCACCATTAAATCTGTGACACCTTTTACGATCTCTCGCTTGGCTTCCTTGGTAGCGCCCTTGGTAAACTGGACATTGATATAAGGCATCGCGGCAAATCCTGTTCAAAAATATGATGTGAAATCATGGGCTTCTGTCCGAATGCCGATGAATCATCAATGTCGCCGTGACCGGCAACTTTGCCTGCTTCACAATCCCGAACTCGTCGGTGGGGCGATTCTCGGGCAATTCATTGCAGGCATTGCAAGCCCGACCGATCAATCTGACTTTTTCTCCGAGCCGGAGAACATCGATTTCCATTCCTTGGAACCGGGCTTAGCTTGCCATTTCATCTTGTCGGACAGAACACTCAGGCCCTCAGAGACAGACGGGCGAACCTTGATCTGGTCATACCAACGTTTCACATTTGGATAATCTTCAAGGTCCTGGCCCTGCATTTTTCGGGGCCTGACCCATGTGAACGTAGCTATATCGGCTATCGAAAATTCGTCCGCCAGATATTCATGATCCGCCAGCCGGTTATCGAGCACTTTGTAAAGGCGAGCGGCCTCTTGTGTGTAGCGGTCTACCGCATATTCGATCTTCTCGGGCGCGTATGTTCTAAAATGGTGTGCCTGCCCGAGCATCGGCCCCATGCTACTCACCTGGAAGAAAAGCCATTGCAGGGCTTCCAGCCTTTTCACTTCAGACTTGGGAAGAAGCTTTCCGGTCTTTTCAGCCAGGTAGAGCAATATGGCGCCAGATTCGAATATCGCAACCGGCTCGCCATTTGGACCATCGTGATCGATGATGGCGGGAACCTTGTTGTTTGGACTGATCTTAAGAAATGCCGGATCGAACTGTTCACCGGCCAGAATATTGATTGGCGTAACTTTGCCAAGCAATCCCAATTCCGCCAAAGCAATCGTCGCCTTGTATCCGTTGGGAGTAGGCCAGAAAAACAGTTCGATCATAGCGTGCGACCTGCTCCCCTTATCCGACGATCTTGAGATGATTCGAACGGTCGAGAAGCATTCCCGGGTTCATAATCCAATCTGGATCAACAGCATTCTTTGCGCCAGCCAACATATCCCGGAAAAGCGGGTCCACTTCCTTGTCGTACCACGGACGGAAGCTGCGTCCGACCGCATGGTGGTGCGTGATTGTCGCGCCAAGCTCCGATATCGCATCAGAAGCCACGTCGGAAAGCGCCTGGTAATGTTCAAGGCTCGTCTCGTGCGTGGAAGGCGCAACGACGGAATAATAGGGCGCCGGCCCATCGGGATAGAGGAAGGAGAATCTGCGGCAAACAATGCCACCGCCGGTCAGCGCTTTTTGCGCCTCGCTGACCCGGCGAATAATTTCCGTGTCCACGGCTTCGAATTTGTCCCAGGTATAGGCCGTTTCAAAGGTAAAGCTGACCACGCCCATCGCAGCGCGCGTATGCATCAATCGCGGCAGGTAACGGAATTGCTCGCGCCAATTCCCCTGCGCGCCGCTGCGGCTTGACTTCAAGGCATCGCCGCCCGATCCGGTCTTGGTCACGACTTCACCGCCGTGGTCCTGGCAAATTTCAACGCCGCGCTCCAGCCAGACATCCACGGGATGATCCGCAGATTCAAAGCCAAGCAGCAGCACAGATTTTGTGCCATCACCAGCGCCATAAAACTGGGCATCTTGCGCGTCCAGATAACGACAATTCGCAGGAAACAGGCCTGCCTGTGTGATCTGCCGAATGGCTGCGGCACCTTGATAGAACGTGTCAAAGGTGATGGTCGCATTCGCCCGGAAGACCACTCGCCCCTGAAGCTTCATCCATGCCTGTGTGATAATCCCGAGCGAGCCTTCAGAACCGATAAAGAGGCGGTCGGGATCCGGGCCGGCACCTGATCCCGGCAATCTGCGATTTTCTATCGTTCCGCGCGGCGTTACGACCCTGAGGCTCTGCACCATATCGTCAATATGGGTAAGGTGGGTAGCATAGTGGCCCGAAGAACGCGTCGCAATCCAGCCGCCAAGCGATGAAAACTCCCAGGATTGCGGAATATGTCTCAATGTGAGGCCGTGCGGCTTTAGCTGATCTTCAAGCGAAGGCCCAAGCGTACCTGCCTGGATAAGTGCGCAGCGGGAGACCGGGTCAACCTCCAGCACCTGGTTCATGTTCCCCAAATCGATAATTACCGAACCGTCGCAATCCTCCGGGGCAGTAAAGCCGTCCGTGACACTTGATCCGCCGCCATATGGAATTGCCGCATAGCCATTATCACCGCACCAATCCAAAACTGCGGCAACCTCGGCCTCGTTGCGAGGATAGGCAATCACATCAGGCGGATTGGTAAAATCTCGCCGAAAAATGCGCGTCAGGTCCTTGAAGCTCTTGCCGTAGGAATGAGAAACGCGATCCCATTTGTCTGAATTACAAAAAGACGACAAGGAAGCAGGGATGGAGATCCGCGATTCCCTCAACTCGATTTCCTCGAGCGTTGGATCAGACAAGACCACCGGCTCATCAATGCCCAGGCGTTTGCCAACGCGAACGGCCATTTCCTTGACCTCAGCCTGGGAAATGACCTCGTCTTCGTATCCCCAGCTATGCCATTTGCGCCTCTTACCATAGTAGCCAGCTTGCTCAGTCATGATTCAATGCCCTCAGAAATCAGTTTGAGCACCAGAAGTTAACGGGTCGACGAACCTATTCTATTGCCATTGAAGTCAGTTTTTTGACAGATTCATTCAACTTCGTGCGCGGCCGGGATCTCCCTTGGATTGGAAAATTCAGACAAGAACCTCGGCTATTGCGGGCTGCTACAGGCCTCATGTTCAGGCGCGAGAAGCCCATCAGCCAATTCAACTGCTCGCGGTCGCTGCCTGCGAAGTGATTCGTTGTTAGGAACCGTTGCATGTCTGGCTCCAGCGTCGATCCCGAGACACTTCCCAGCCAGGGTCAGGTCTCATAAGTTGATTCAGAGGGCGCAGGAAGATGCCCGACAGACCAAGCTCATCCACGAGGCACGGGAAGAGTGGCAGGGTGTACGGCAACCGCATCTGCATGATGTTCTGCTTGATCAGGGTGAGCAGAGCTGTCCCAACCGTGTGGCTCGCCTTGCATGGCAAGCCGGGATCAAAGCTCAAGTTGGCTATAAGCGGCGTCCAGACAGCTATTGTGGCACGCCATCAGTTGTGATCGACAATACGTTGGATCGCCAGTTTGCAGTGTCAGCGTCCGACGCAGCATGGGTAACAGACACCACCTTCATCAGAACGCATGAGGGCTTCGCTTACCTCTCAGTGGTGATCGATCTCTATTCACGGCGGTGGTTGGTTGGCAGATACAAAGTCGGCAGACCGCTGATCTGGTCTGCCAGGCACTGCTGATAGCGGTGTGGCGCAGAAAGCCGAAGAACGTAGTTCTGATCCACTCCATCAGGGCTCACAGTTTATCTCCCGCGAATGAACCTGGCTCCTCCATGCCCACAATCTCAAGCACTCAATGGGCAGGCGCGGGAACTGCCATGATAATGCGTTCGCTGAGAGCTTCCTTAACCTGCTCAAACGCGAACGGATCCGAAGGCGGACATAAAAAACCCGCGCAGAAGCTCGGCAGGATGAGTTCGACTACATCGAAATTCTATAACCCCGTGCGAAAGCACGCCACAAACCCCATGTTGTCACCTGTGAACTTCGAACGACAGCAAAAAACAAACAATGAAGGCGTCTAGATCACTAGGCGCTATTCACTTCAATGTCTTCAATCTCAATGTTCCCCGTCAGCGCCTATGACGTGACCCCCTGATTTTCCTCCAAGCTTGATTAGAGTCCGACCCATTGGAAGGACGGACAGATGAAGCGAACGAGGTTTACGGAAGAACAGATCATTGGCGTGCTGAAGGAAGCAGATGCGGGTGCGAAGACCGCCGA
>CAUJJL010000111.1 GCA_963205455.1 Verrucomicrobiota bacterium | reverse complement strand
TGAGCCTGGTTTCGGCCAGAAGATTTCCGGTCATCTCATGCTCACGTACCACCAGGACGATTGCTGGTTCAGAAACATCAAGATCCGTCCGCTGAAATAGCGCGACGCATGTTTGCCTGCTGTCCAGACCTTCACTTCAGCGAGAGACGGTAGGCGTCGCACCGGCGACGAAGGTCGTCGAGCGTTGCGTGGTCGTCAGTTTGTCCGACGAGATTGTTTTCCTCGTGGGGATCGGCAGCGAGATCGAAGAGTTCTTCCACGAGTGGATTTGTATCCGGATAGCGGATGTATTTCCAGCGGTCCGTGCGCACGCCCTCGACCTTCGGAAGCGGACGCCGTTCGGGGTCGGTGAAGACGTGCTCATAGTACCAGTCGGTGTGAACGCGGGCGGCGGAATCTCGGAGCAGGGGCTGAAGGTCGACGCCTTGCATCGTCGCGGGAATGGGCACGCCGGCAATTGCGAGGAAGGTAGGCGCGAGGTCGATATTGAGCGCCATCGCGGAGCGACGTCCGCGCGTGGAGGCCGGCAGCCGCGGATCCGAAATGATAAGCGGAAATCGGATCGATTCCTCGTACATGAGCCATTTTCCGGAAAGTCCATGGGCGCCCATGAATGCACCGTGATCGGATGCGAAGACCACGACGGTATTGCGGTCCAGCCCGCGGGCAGCCAACGCCGCCCGAACCTGGGCGACTGCAAGGTCCGCACGGGCAATGTATGCGTTGCGAAGCCGGACGTAGCTTTCGAAAGCGGTGCGCGAGTCGATGAGCCGAGGGGATGCGGCCAGGCTATTGCGCACGACCGCAGGCAGACGATCGAATGCCGCGTGGGTGAGGGTGGACGGACGCGTGATGGGAGTGGTTTCGGCGGGCGGGGTGAATTCAGGGTCCTTGTAGTCGAGGGGGCCGTGGGGCTCCTTCAGAGCCATGATGAGGCAGAACGGCTGATAGCGAGGTGTGGAGTCGAGGAACTCGATGGCCTTCTCAGTCATGACAGTGGTCAGATACCGGGTGCGCCCGCCCTCGGTCTGACGAAAAGAGACATTCTGCGGAAACCCATACCACAGGTCAAAAAGATCGGCCGGAAGCGCTCGACGTTCGTCCACCTCGGGTGAGCCCACCGCAAACTTGCCGAGGAAGGCCGTACGGTAACCGTGCTCGCGCAGCAGTACCGGGAAGGTGAGCGCGAGTTGGGTGTCTGAAAGCGGTTTCCTGAATTCCTCGATACCATGACGGCGCATGTACTGGCCCGTGAGGATACTTGCGCGGCTGCAGCAGCAGATGGCTGTTGTGGCGAATGCGTTCTCGAAGAGCACGCCGTCCGCCGCGAGCTTGTCGATCGCCGGTGTTTGTGTACCGAGTCCACCGGTGACGCTCATGCCGGCATAGGGCTGATCGTCCGTCAGAAAAAAGACGATGTTGGGGCGGCTTTCACCTGAGGCTGCAATCAGATTTATTGAGGCAGTTGCAGCGACAAGCAGCAGGGACGCGAAGCGGGGATTCAGAAGCGACATGGGCTATTTCTGGAATACTCTTGTTGATCGTGTGCGAGGTGGCGGGTCGGAAGACCGTGCGGGATCATAGGGTACCATGCCCGCGCGGGTGAGGGCGGTGGACTCAACGTAGGTAGCGGGAACCGCTGCGCCATCGCTTCCAGACCATAGATTGTTCTCCTCGACTGTGCCGTGGACGAGGGCTGCGGGAGCATCCCAGGAGACATTGTCGCGAAGGATGCTGGGTTCACCGGATTTGGTGGCAAGGATGACAGAGAAGCCCTTGCCGCAGCGAATCGCGGTGCAGCGCTCGAATAGCAGGGGCCCGGTATTGTTGTTCTGGTCGAATCCCCGTTTGGGCTGATCGATCGCGACACAGCCGACAATGACGTGGGCGGCGGGCACAAAATCGCCGCCAACCTTGAAGCCGTTGCCATTGCCGGTGAAGCCCTCGATCTTCCAGAGGTCGAGACCATTGCGGTAGGCGACGCAGTTTTCGATTCGCACCGGGTGCGGCGCCTTCCACAGGTCGAAACCGTCGTCGGCGTTTTCCCAGGCGCGACAACCGCGGAAAACGATGCCGGGGCCGACATCGAATTTTGCACCGAAGCCGTCGGCGTTCTGGCCTCGGGTGGGATAGTCGACGTTGCGGTAGGATTCGCAATCGAGGACAAGCGTTTCGCTCGCAGGCGAGCCGAGGTTGATGCCGGTGTTTTGGTTGGCATGAGCGCGGCAGCGCTCGACGACGTTGTGATGGCCGGTGAGTGAGATGCCGAAACCTGCGGCGCCGGTGATTTCGAACCCAGCAATGTGCCAATACTCTCCGGAGACAGAAAAACCATGAGAACGGCGATCCTTGCCCGCCCCTGAAAAATCGAACACGGGGCGCCCGGGACCGACGGCTTCGACACGGATCGGGGCGGCAGCAGTTCCCTTGCCTGCGAACTGAATGGTGCTTTCGGGTCGATATGTGCCTTGAGCAACCCGGATGGTGTCGCCTGGCCGGGCACTTGCCACCGCCACCCCGAGATCGGCGAATGGCGCTGCTTTGGTGCCTGTTGCGTCGGCTCTCCCGTCAGGCGAGACGAAAAGGGTCGCGGCACGCGCCCCGGCGTAGATCGCTACGAAGATGGCTAGGAAAAATGCGCAGGAGGATCTCATTTCAGGCAAGAGTTCGGTAGGGGGCGGCTTTTGCCCATTCGATCAAGCTAGAGAACTTGGAATCGGTACTCGGGCTCCGCATGTCGATGAGCGAGATTGCAAAAACTACCTGAGCTTGGACAGGTCCCGCTTCAGGTTGGGATTTGGGAGAGCCGGGCTGTTGTCGCTTGACCGGTCGCGGGTGAAGCCTCGCGAAATGGATGGCGCGAATTCGGTCGGGTAGTGTGCGGCGAGCTGTTGCTTGGCAGCGACGATCTCCCGATCCTTTGACTGCGCGAGATTCTTCCACTGCATTGGATCCGCCTGCATGTCGTAGAACTCCTCTGTCCCATCTTCGTAGCGGATGTAGTACCAGCGCTCGTCGCGAATCGAGGCGTTGCCGAGTCCGTTGACCGTCATGGTTGGATACGGCCAGGGCTGGCTTGGGTTCTTGAGCAGCGGGGCGAAGCTGCGTCCATCGATATCGGGGTTTCCAGGCAGATTGCAGAGCTCAATGAGGGTCTTGTAGAGGTCCATCAGATTGACGACGCGCATGGATTCTGCGCGCTTGGTTGTCACTCCCGGCACGCGCACCATCAGGGGCAGCCGAGTGGCTTCCTGCCAGAGTGTGGCCTTCCGGAAGCGGAGTTTTTCGCCCAGATGCCAGCCATGGTCACCGAAGATCATGACGACGGTGTTGTCCTTGTAGGTACTCTTCGCGAGGGCATCGAGAACCACACCCACACAGTCATCGGCGTAGGCTGCACAAGCGAGATAGGCCTGGACAGCGCGTTTGAAGAGATCGGATCGCTCCTTTTGAGTCACCCATCTGAAATCGGCGGAGGGGCTGAATTTCTTCTCTCCTGACGGAGTCAAAATGTCATCGAGATCATCGAGCCGGTAGTCCGGGATTTTGATGCTCTCCAAGGGGAAGCGATCAAAGTATTCCTGCGGTACGTACCACGGGAGGTGTGGCTTCTTGATGCCGACCACCAGGAAGAATGGTTTGTCGTGAGACTCCGCGAGCACACCTGCAGCCCACTGTGCCGTGTGATAGTCCATCATATTCTCCTTTTGGTCCTTTGTCGGGCCCCAGGAGAATTCCACTCCCTCGTCGTTCCTGTCGGAGGGGTCATCACTCCGCAGGGCTTCACCTTTCTTGCCGTCGTAGATGCCCTTCTGTCGTGAGAAGAGGTGACTGGTATCCACGCCGCCCTTTCCATCGGTGGGGCTCCAATCCGCAAAGGCCCATTGGCCCTCATCTCCACCCTCCCGTGTGGAGTGTTTGTGGAAGAACTTTCCGCGGTTGATTGTCTGATAGCCGTTCTTGGCGAAATATTCGGGCATCGTCGCATGCGTTTGCACGAGGGCTGAAAGGCGCATGTTGGATCCGTTTCCGTAGATTCCGCTGCGATTCGGCATGAAACCCGAAATGAATGCGGAGCGAGAGGGTCCGCATATCGGACCAGGGCAGTATGCGTTTTGGAAGGCCACGGCACCTTGCTCGCAGAATCGGTCCATATTTGGCGTACGAGTCTGACGATTGCCGCCGAATTCCCCAACCCAGTCATTCATGTCGTCGACGGCAATGATCAGGACATTGGGTTTGGATCCAGCAGGTGCTGCCAGCAAATGCGACGCGAGCGGGACAAGCAGAACCGACAGGCACAGAGTGACCGATCGGAGAATTGCCGAGGGACGGACTCGAAACGAGGAATGATTCATGACAAAAGTTTTCTACAGACGAGACCTGAGGAGATCCAGATCCCAAAGCATGCGAACTGTCAGTGTTTGAGCGTAACGGCCAGTGGTAAATCCTTCAGGCTCTTGATTCCGGCGATGACACACTCCGCATTGATCCGGGCGCCCAGCTTGCGGGTATGCTGGCGATCGTTGAAAATCTCGCGGGCCTTGGACTCTCCGAGCGCGTCAAAGCGGTCGGCGGCACGCGAATTCAGATCGATGAATGCTGCACCGCTTGTTCGCGCAGCCTCCGCAGCCCAGTTTGCATAACCGTCGAAGCCGCGCTTGATCCTTCCATTCTCCCACTCATTGCGCGGAGGGGGAGAACAGATGATGGGTGTGGCACCCTTTGATTTCACGTCCTGCACGTACTGGCGCAGATACCAGCCGTAGCTGTGGACAAGCTTGTGCTGGCCTTTCACTCCCACCTGGATCGTTTCGTCGCCGGCGGACGTGATTGTGCTGCGATCGGTGTTGTTCGGCGAATTCCACGTGTCGTTGTGGCCAAATTGGAGGATGACAAAATCGCCTGGCTGGATCTTTTCGAGGACGCTGAGCCAAGCGCCTTCCTCGATGTAGCTGCGACTGCTGCGGCCGCCGCGTGCTTCATTGTAAACGTGAATCCGTGTCGGATCAAAAAATGCCCCGATCTCCTGACCCCAGCCCCAGGGACCGCGTGAGCCGTCGCCGGTGCCGGTTTTCATGATTGAGTCGCCAACGAGGAACAGGGCGGGGTGCTGGACGGTTTCGGTCGGAGTCCCGGGTGAAACCTCGGCTGCATGAATGCCGACAGCCAGCAGCAGTGAGGCGACGAGGATACGTGGCATCAACGGAAGGCGTTTCACGCGGGGACACCTGCAGGTGAGGCGGGTTCAATCTGCCGCAGCTTCTTGCGCTCGAGTTCTCGGTAGCAGTCGGGCAGGTCGAATTCCTTCAGGACACCGGGAACAAAGGTTGCCAGGGGCCACTGGTAGCGCTCGGACTCCGCCACATCTGCATAGCTGGTGAGGGCGTGCTTCAGCGTCACCTGCTTCACGAGATCGTGCAGCACACCCGCAAACGTGCCCGGAATGGCCCCCCAGCCGCGGGCGACGAGGTGCACCTCCTCGTGGCCGTAGCTGGCCATCCAGTCGAGAACACTCAGGACATCATGCGTGCGCTGGCCCGCGGTGGGATAGTCGAACAACAAACCGAATCCTGCATGAAGATAGTCAGCGCCGCCCTTTCTGGGATTGGCGGGAGTGGATAGCACCGGATGCGACTCACCAACCCCGCGGACGTCGCACGCATAGAACGCGGCATTGGGTTCGGATGCGGCGAGATCCTTCAACCAGGGGTCGGATCGCAACTCTTCGTCGGCGGATTGGTGTGCCACATAAAGGACCGCCCGCTTGGGGCCGCGTGGAGGCCGCGACTGGAGCGGGGTGTCGTTGAGCCGGTAGGCGTAGACGTGAACGTCTGGCTCCGTCTCGATCAGGTATTCGCCCTGGCTGCGTTTCGGGTAGCCGCGTGGGTGCGGCTGGCGCATGATCCGGAATTCGCACACGCCTTCGCGGGCAGGCAGTCTGAGGATGGACGAGATTCGCTTCTTCAGGGCGTCGCCCGTCAATGCCGGACGCGATTTGCGGAGTTTTCGGGAAAGATCACTCGTATAGGAGAATTCCGTCATCGGCTTGAGTTCCGCCACCTGGCCATGCGGCAGGCAGCGCAATTCCTCCCAGTTTTCGCGTACGAGGTCCGGTTCCTTCTCCACCTTGGGCATACCCGAGTGGTGATTGAACCAGCGGTACATCGCCTCGCGGTTGGGTTTGGCGAAACCGTGGCCTCCTTCGCCGAGGTAGAAGGAGAAATTTTCTTCCGCGCCGAGAAGAGAGTAGAGTCGACGGAGGCGACGGCAGGCTTCCTCAAATCCGCGCGCATCGAAGTAATCACCCTCCTGTCCGACGAGCAGCACAGGACGTGGTGCCATTGCCGCAAGGAAATCGGAATGATCAAGACCGCGCGCGAGCAACCCCCATGGCCATTGTTCGGGATCCTGGGAGTGTTCATTTTCGACGTTGCGACGCAGCGAGGTCACATTGCAGCTCGGCGCGACCATCGTCAGGCGGTAGTCGTAACCGCTGAGTTGCATCGTCTGGTTGCCGCCACCGGAACTGCCCGTCATGCCGAGATGACGAGAGTCCACCTCCGGACGCGAAATCAGGTAATCGAGCGAACGAACGCAGTCCCACATGAACCAGCTCGGCAGGTTCTCACCGACGAGAGGCATGCGCACCCCGCTGTAGGTGTGCTCGCTGGTACCGGCGCCGACGATCGCCTTGTAGTGATCGTCAACGTATTGCACACGCTCGCCCTGACCGATGGGATCGAAGGCGAGGGCCACGTAACCCAGTTTTGCGAGGGCCTGCGCGATGGATGATGAACCGACCTTGCCCGAGGAGAAATGTCCGACAGGGACCATGACCCCAGGCGTCGGACCCTTCAGATTGTTGGGGATGAAAACATTGGCGGTGACTGGAAATCCGGGGCGGCTTTCATAGATGACGTTCTCGATGCGGTAGCCATCGCGTTGAAGGACTTTTGTAATCCTCGGCTTGAGAGGAGTCTTTTCAGGCATCGGGCCGTAACATTGATGCAGACGCTCTCTCACATCGGCGACATAACGCTCCGCATCGGCACGAGTACGCATCGCGGCCCGCCGGGCATCCGCCTCGCGCATGGTCTCACGCACGCGCCGCACATAGTACTCCTGTACGGATCGTGGTGAACGATTCTGACGCACCAGGCTTTTGAGATCCGCAGTTGCAACGGTGTCGCCGGAGTCCTCGCCGTCACCCCCTGCGGACGACCGCGGGCGGTTACCGGTTTTTGTGGGCTCGGCTGCTCCGACGACCGAAGGCAAGGTTGCGCCGAAGAGCGCAAATCCGCTGCGCTGCAGCATCTGACGACGGGTGAGATCATTCATGATATTAAATGCGCTGTGTGGTTGAAATGGGTACGATGGCGCAAGATCCCTCATCCATTGCGATACCGCAAGATAGGCTGGAGGAAATGCTTTGCCTGTTTGCCTGGATCAGAGATCGAACGTTGCGGTGAGGACGAACGAGCGTGGATCCACGATGCGGAAGGTGTGCCCCTCGCCGTTGGGATAGGCGCCAACTGCCTGGAGGCGGGCGTGAGACTCCTGGATGTTCCGGACATTGAGTTGGAAACGTGCACGTACCTTGTCGTTGAAGAGTCGCATCTGGTAGGAGACGAACGCATCGAAATAGGCATGCGACTTGTCCCAGATCGGGCGGCTCGGATCCAGGTCCTCCGCGGCCTCAAGGCTGCCATTGAGGGGTATGCCGTAGTAGCCGATGGCACCCTTGCTTTCCCAGCGCACGCCGCCACCCACGGTGAAGTTTCGAAGGGTGCGGTGGTCGGTGATGCCGGCTAACTTGTAGCTTGTCGCAAGGTTGAAACGCCACTCGCGGATCTGCGGGCGCGCGGTGCCACGGGTGGCTCTGTCGATGCGCAGGGGTGACTGGATGGTTCGGGCAATATATCCCCTGGCGGTTTCGGCGCCGGGCGACGGGAACTCCCCGACATAGGAAGTATCGAGCCACTTGGTTCCTGTGCGTGGATCCACGATGGTTTCCCATTGCTTGAAGCGCTCATCAACCCACTGTGCATTGCTGGGCGATTGGGCGCCGTCGATGGATTCGGCCCGAGTGACGTTGGCTCGGAGTGTCCAGTAGTTGTTTGGATTGTAGTTCAGTTCATATTCTTCTCCCTTGGCATCGATGTTGGTGATGTCGGCCACCGTTTGTCCGGCGTAGGCATCGAGATCGGCCTGAGTAAGACCCATGATCGCGTAGACCTGGGCTTCACGTTGCTCAGGAGAGATCGTCGGGTTGAGCTGGGTGATCCAGTTGCGAGCCTGGCGTTGCAGGGTGAATGGCTGGGTTGTGCGCGTATCCGCGAAGTCGACCTGGAGGGTGCGATTGGCGATATTCGTGCTCTGATCCGCGCGGGCATTTATCTGGTGCGTGGTGTAGTGATTTGCACGCAACATGAACTTGCGGCCGAAACTGATGGTGAAGCCGTAGTCCTTGCCGTTGGAGGTGGGGTTGGGCAGCACCTCCTGGAGAATATTGATGGCGGGATCCTCGGGTCGGAAGCTGTTGGATTGATTGTAGTAGAAGCCAGTTCCCTGGAGGACTGAAGCTACCCGCGCGGACCAGCCGGAACCGCTGCTTGCGTTTTCGATGAATCCCCAGTCGCGGAATGGACGGAGCACAGCGCCGCTTGTTTTTGTGTCTCCCTCCCGAATATCCCAGTCGCCGCGCCATCCCTCCATTCTTGCGTAGTCGAAGTCATAGCCATTCGGCATGAGGAACGCACGGTTCTGGCGCTTGTTGCCACTTTGGTCGTGGCGGCGACCGAAGGTGGTGACCAATCTTCCCCCGAAGAATGTGCTCTGCAACATGGCCCCCTTGGTTTGAATCAGATTGACTGTGGAGTTGGCATTTTCACCTGCGCTTGCTTCCGTGATGCCCGCCTGGCCAAAGGTCGCCTGATCGGTCACCCATTTCTTGTTTATCGGATCGTACCAGACGAAGTTGTAATTGCCGTATTCCGCGCGCGAGGGTGCATAGTCCACGTTCTGGCCATTGGCGTCGCCGACGTAGTAGTGATAATAGGGACGTGTGGCCAGCTGCGAAGTTACAAATCCGTTGGTGTTTGCTTGATTTCCCTTCGGTTGCCCGGCGGGTGCGTAGATGGGATTGTCCGAGATCATCGCATCTCGAAAACGATAGACGTGATTCTTGGACTTGCGCTCTTCGAAGTAGCCGAGCACCTGCTGGCGTCCCAGGAAGCGGAGCCACTTCGATTTTTCCTTTGTCAGATCGAGGATATAGGCGAGCTGGGCACGATAGCTGTCCTGTTCGTAGGGGGTCTCTGTCCAGACGGGCTCAGCCACGCCCAGGTAAGGCTTGAGGTAGAAAGGATTGGTACTGCCATCGAGCAGCCGACTGTTGGGATCGACATAGAGATAGCCGCTGGTGCCGACGGGCGTGGTGGAACCCACGGTGGTTTTTCGGGTGCGATCGGCATCCTCTCTCTGCCAGGCGAATTGAAAGGCCGCAGTATGGCGACCTGTGTCGAGGAGAAACTGCTCAAATTCCACGGTCGATGTGGCCACCTCTTCCCGCTGATAGTTGGGGCCCGCGAGGTTGATGTGGGCATAATCGTAAATTGAGGGATCTGAAATGCCGCGGACCACCGCGAACAAGGGTCGGCCGTCGCGAACCGGCTCTGCAATGCTCTCGAGCAGGCGATTGACGCCCGTCACACTGCTCGGGCCATTGGTTGCGTTGGCTGCCGGCATGCGGCTTATTTCCCAAAGCTGGATGCCTCCGTTGTCGACAAAGAGAACCGGTCCTGGCCTGTTCTGATTTCCCAGCCCTGCGGGGTTGGTCGTGCCTGTGAAGGGGGTGGCGACGCCATTGATGGTGGCGATCTGGGTGACCGGATCCCAAGTGGGGCTGCCGAGGTCGCGCCAGTATGAAACGCCGTCGCGTGGCGTCAAGGTGTTGGCGCGGGTGCCGTCGGCCAGGTACGACTGAAAGGAAGCGCGCAGCGAAGTTCTCTTGAACGGCTGGATGCGAATCATCGCGTTGAGTCGCCGTGTATTGTATGCGGAAGGTTTCTGCCGATACTCGTCGTGCTGATAGACGGCGCTGATGCGGGCGGCGAGTTTCCCGGGGATGAGTGCACGGTTGAGGTCGAAAGAGGTGCGCCACCCGCCCGTGTCGTCAAAACGCACCTGTGTGGTTGAGATCGGGCGATTGAGGTTGGCGGAGGACGCCACCATGTTCACCGTGCCGGAGCCTTCGCCGAGGCCGAAAATGCTCGAATTCGGGCCGCGACTGATTTCGACGGCGTCGATGTCAATGGGATCGACGGGCACCCGGCCGCTCGTGGCGAAACCGGAGCGCGTGATATTGGCTGAGCCGATGCCGCGAACACGATTTGCGGATTCGCGATCGGACAGGACACGATCCGTGACGCGGCCATTGCGATCGATCGCATACTCTGTGTAAGTGCCAGCGCCTTCGGCGCCGGCTTCGTACGCGAAGATGTCGTTGATGTCGAGCATCGCAAAATCCTCCATCTGCTGCTTGGTAACGACGGAGATCGAAGAGCCGAGATCCTCGAGACTGGAATTGAGCCGCGTGCCTGACATCGTATTTGTCGCGAGGTATCCGGTGGTCGATTCCTTCACCTCGAAGGGTGAGAGCTGGACAACCTCTGTCTTTTCGGGAGTCGTTTCGGTTACGGTGGCTTGCGTTTGCGCGTTGGTCGCGGAAACGGCGCCGAGCAAGGCTGCAAGGAAGGCAAGAGGGCGTTTGGATTTCATGGTCTGGTGTTGGGTGTCATCTTGGGTTGAAGAAGGTGGGGTTACGGGCGGTCGCCGATTTCCGTCGGCGCCGCCCGTGATCCGTTTGGGTCGGGGGCCCTCGTCACCGCGACAGCACCGCGATTCTTGCCTGGAGTCGCGATCAGACGGGTGCCGCTCAGCAAGCGCTTGAGTGCATCCTGCGCGGTAAGTTCGCCCTTTACGGCATTGGTCTTGGCGCCAGCGATTTCCCTGGCAGAATAGAGCAATTCCAAGCCCGCCTGCTGTGCAAACTGCTTGAGGGCGACGTGGGCATCGCCCGCGGGCACGTCGAATGTTCTTTTGGTCGCATCTCCGACATCGAAGGGCTCGCTGTGCAGAGCCGTGGCCGTGAGGGAAACGGCACAGAGCACACAGAAGAGGCGACTCCAGAGCGCGGGAATGAAGTGCAGAGGCATGGGGAGCATGGTGTGGGGCGCGGAGGCCCGTGGCACATCCCTGATAGACGAACCAACCCGCGAAGCCTAACTAAGGCCGCTGGAATTTTTCTCCGGAAAACGTCAGGAGGTGGGGTACCCCCGCCTCAGTTTGATTGCAACGATACCGATTTCCGCCGGAGAATGGTCTCGTTGCCGTGGCGTTCGCCCACGATTCCAAAACTTTGCTCAAGCACCTCGAGGAACGCTTCGTAACCTTGTGGGGCGAAGGTTCCTCCAAACGGCTCGGAGCGCAGCGACGGGTCGCCGATCGCGAGCTGATGGCGATTGTAGCGATTGAACTCGGTGACGACATCACCGAGAGGCGTATCCGTGAATTCCAGCCGACCCTGCTGCCACGCAAGTGCGCTTTCCATTCGCTGTGCATCCACGGGAGCAACCAGAACCTGCGGCGGCTCATCGGCATGCATTGCGGGCAGGGAAACCGTTGCCTGCTCGCCCGCGACAATCAGGTGTGCCGGCGCGGAATTGTCAGGTACTGAGATTGAAGGTTTCACAGGCGAAGGGTTCACACTGACCTTGCCCTCCCTTACGAGCACTTCGACGGATTCAGGACGAAACCGCACGTTGAACTCGGTGCCGACCGCGCGCACGGAAACGGCGCCTGCATCGACCCAAAAGGGACGCTGGGGATTTTTCGCGACAGAAAAGAACGCCTCGCCACGCGTCAGGTGAATCCGCCGCTCCTTTGGCGTATAGTCGGCCACGACGGCGCTATTGGTGTTCAGGCGCAGCACGGAACCATCGGGCAGTTGCACAGTCTGCGATACTCCTGGTGCAGTCGCAAAAGCCCTGGAGTAATTTTCCCCGGTGGTCGGCAAGTACAGGCTCAGGATACCGACAATTGCGAGAACGGCCGCAGCAGCCAAAGAGAAGGGCGCGAGCCAGCGCCCGGGTCGACCGGCGCGTGTGACGTCGGCATCGAACGGAATCTTGACGCACGGCGCATCCGCACCTGCAAGTGCGGGGTCGCGCAGGCGGTCGAGAAGGAGGGAGGTTTCATTCATCTCCGCTAGTATCGAGGCATGGCGTGCATCGCGCTTCAGCCAGGCTTCGAGCTCCCGGTGGTCCTCACTTCGCAATCCGCTCTGGATACGCAGCGCCCACGCAGCCGCCTCGCGTTCTGCGGTTCTCAGATCTGGCGAAGGTGGATTGCTGTTCGGGTTCATTGGGTTCCCTTCCCCAGCACACCGCGCTCCTTCAGGTAGGTGCGGCAGCGCGTGAGTCCGATCACCATCTGGGCATTCACCGTGTGGATCGACAATCCAAGCCGTTCCGCAATCTGCCGGTTCGATAGGCCATGGATTCTCTGCAGCGTCATGATTTCGCGACACCGACCCGGCAGGCTATGGATTGCCTCATGCAGAATTTCAATTTCCTGTGTGCGGCAGACATGTTCGGCGACATTGTTCCCTTCCGCTAAGACGAATGAACGCTCCTCGCTAACTAACGCCTCTGTCGGAGCGACTCGATTTCTCCGCACGAGATCGAGCGCAACGTTTCGAGCCGTCGTAAAAAGAAATGCTTTTGCGTTCGAGATCTTGCCGGCATTGCGTGCGCGAAGGAGTCGGAGGTACGATTCCTGGACCAAGTCATCCGGATCTATCAGAGACGGAAATTGCGCTCGGAGCCATGCCCGCAAGGCGGTGGCATGAGGGCGCACTTCCTGGTCAAACCAGCGGGCGGTTTCAATATCTTGGGGTGGCACGGTGAGAGGCAGGTGGGGTGATTAGTATGCTGCGCGAATTACGAAACAAGCGAATTCAGGCTCGGCCATCGGGTCATACGAGAGGGGTAACGAAGGAAGACATGTCTTGGACAAGATGGATCCTATCGATCAGGCTGATTGGTCAGCCGGAGCCAAGAAATTCGGATTGAGCGATGAAATGGAAACCCGTGTAGTGACGTTCCGTGACCTGGCCAAGGGGCTGCGCACACGATTTGATGAAATTGCATTTCCTACCGCTGCCTGTACGCCGATTGCTTGGCGTGAAAGTGCCGTCGCCCAAGCCTGCCTATCACCTTCTGGACCAGCCGGGTTCGCTAGCCCCCCTGCTTGCTGCGCTTGATCGAGTGGACGAGGTGACCCTCGATACCGAAGCGGACAACATGTATCACTACAAGATGCGGCTCTGCCTGCTGCAGTTCTATGTTGATGGAGAAATTTTCCTTGTCGACGTGATGGCGCCAGGCATTGAAGCGAAACAGATCTGGCCGCGGCTTTCGAAGAAGCATCTCGTGATGCATGGCAGTGACTTCGACCTCAGGCTACTCCATGCGGAATGCGGCTTTCGTGCGAAGAGTCTGTTCGACACGATGCTTGCGGCACAATTGCTCGGGCGTCAGCGCGTTGGGCTGGCCTCCCTCTTGGAGGAGCATTTTGGCGTTGCGTTGGACAAGGAGGGACAGAAGGCGAACTGGTCCAAGCGGCCAATCTCCCCAAAATTGCGCGATTATGCCGCTCGCGATGTCGCTCATTTGCCGGACCTTCGCAATCTACTCCTCAGGGAACTGGCGAAACGCGACCGACTGGAATGGCTTGATCAGCAGTGTATGCGTCAGATCGAAGCCGGTGTCGAAGGCTTTGCGCCACCGGATGAGAATGACTGGAGGATTGGAAAATCCGAGCGACTCCGCGGCAAAGGCCTGACCGTGCTTCACGCGCTCTGGCATTGGCGTGAGAAGACCGCGCAGCGCCTGGATGTGCCCCCGTTCAAGGTGTGCTCGAACGAGGTTCTCGTACGCTACGCGCAGGCTGCGGAGGACGGGTGCGATGAGCGTGCGATCCTGAACGCTCATCATCTTGGCAGGCGACACGACAGGTTGATCGCCTCACTTGCTGCGGCGGTGCGCTCTGGACTCGAGAAGGATCCGCAGTCCCTTCCTCGAAGACGTGGAAGGGATCCGAATCATCTGCCGCTGACCCCTGAAGAAATCGCATTGCAGGACAAGTTGAAGGCTGGGCGCGACCGCGTTGCCGCGAAACTATCCATCGAACCCACACTTATTGCCAATCGCAGCCAACTCGCGCAGATTGCGCGGGCTCCAGACAAGATGGGTACCGTGCTGCTTCCCTGGCAGACTGCGCTGATGACGGATGTGTGAGGCGATGCAGTTTGCCGAGTCAGCGATACGGGGCGAATCCTTGATCTGGGAAGTTACGGCGAGGGATTGACGATCAGGGTCGACGTAACATCGGTGCCATTTGTTTCGAGGCGGCCCTTGTTTGTTTGCGCGGGTTCAAAGCGGTTGTGCGAGTCTGTTCCCGCTGACATCATCACGCGTCCCACACCGGAGATTTCGATGGGGCGTGCATTGGGTTGCTCGAGATCGCCGCCGAGGATGCGCAGGCCGTTCTCCGGATTTGGTGTTCCGCCGAGGAGGAGCACGGGGCGTGCATTGTCGAAGGCAGAAATGTCGCGCAGCCGGATGTGGAAGGAAAATGACACTCCGGGCGCGTAGATGCCGGTGTCGCCTGCCAGATCGTTGAAAGAGCCATTTCCGATGAACAGGCCAGCAAATTGACCGGTGGGACTCTGGATCACGAGTCTCGCGAGATCTGCGTGTCCATCATAGGATTCGGTGTCACGAAAGAGAGCCTGATTGACGGCGGTGAGGCGGCCGACGGAGAAGGCGGAGAAAAACGAGTTGGTCGAGGTTCCCTGGAGGATGACGCTGGCGTGACCCTTCATGTATTCGACGTTTTGATTGTACTTCGCCGGCAGGGCGGGACCCGACGCATTGTCGAGTGTTACTGTCATTGAGCCGGGTCCTGAGAACTCCAATTGCACAATGTCATCCTGGAGGTCGACAAAGGAAATGCGTGTCGTCTTGCCTGGATCGGCAGTGACGGTCGCCGCGGTGCCGGTGAGCAGCACCTGCGTGTAAATATTGCCGTTGGGATGGTTGATCGTGCGCCAGGCCGGATCGGAGAACGCAGAGCCGGCGAAGAGCTCGTTTGTGGCAATGGCCACGATTGCGCCATTGCTTGAGACCGCGCCGGCGGCGTTTGTGGCGGTCACGGTGTAGATTCCGGCGTGGTTGGGATTCGCCTGGGTGCGCGTGAGCGTGGACTGGGTCTCACCTGAAAGCGCGCGGCCGTTTCGAAACCACTGATACGAGGGCGAGGGCGTGCCCGATGCGTTGACCGAAAGCGTCAGGGTTGCACCTGCGCTGACGACGGAGTTTGACGGTTGAGCGGTGATCGAAGGCGCGACGTTTGACTGACCGGTTACGTTGATCGTGAAGGAATAGTTGGGAGTGTCCCCACCAATGGCATCGTGGGCCTGGACTGAGAATGTGTAGGCACCAGGGGAAGTGACCGTGCCGGTGAGGCGAAGCACCTCGGAATTGAGGTCGCTGAAGGAAAGTCCGGGAGGAACGGCGCCGCCATGGGTCCACGAATCAGCGCCCGAGGTCGTGCCGGTTATGGCAAACGCAATGGTGACACTGGCACCGACTGCGACGGTGACTGGGCTGGGCATCGTCGTGGAAAGCTGGGTCGCTCCTGCAAGTGCATGAACGGACCCAAGTGCTGCGGCTCCGGTGAATGCGGAGCGAAGCAGTGTGCCGATGGGAGAAGGGACCGAGGCAAAGGGGGAGAGCGATGCCAGGCGCGCTACTGGGATGCGCTGCAGAAGCGTGATCAGGATCAGCGAAGGAAGATTGAGCCAAACGAAATGCTTTTGGATGCCGGGTAGAATATTCATCGAAACGATTTCCTTGAATGACGGAGTGAGAGTGGGCGTCCCTGATTTCAGGGTCATTCAACGTCTTTCGTCTGAAAAGCGAATGACGGTAACAGCCCTGTTACTGCCTCCGCTAGAAGCGCACGGTGATCTGAGCCGCACCGATATGTTGTGCGTGCGGACGCCCCTCTTCCTTCTGAATCGAATACTGCAGCTTCGCCTGGAGGTTGGGACTGAAACGAACTGTGGGCGCAAAGTCTGCACGCCAAAGATCGCGACCCCAGGGCACGTTTGCATTCTGGTTGTTCCGAAGATCTCCGAAGGTTTGGCGGTTCAAGCGCACGGCGGCCGCCCAGCGCGGCGTGAGTTTGTACTTGATTTCCATGAACGCGGAAGTCGTGTCAGCGAGACCGACCCTGGGGATCTCGAAGCGCCCGTGAACGAGTTCCGCCCATGCCTGAAAATGGCGCCAGGCATAGCTTGCATCGAACAGCACGACTGTTTGCCGGTAGTCCTTCAGGCCTGTCCCCGGCGCCAACGTGCGACTGGCGGAGTGAAGCAGGTAGGAACCGGTGCTTGCAGAGAGTCCAACATTCCAGGCCATTGAAGGTCGGAAACCGAGGCGTGCGCTGAACGTGGGGTGGTGCCATGCATCGCGATCGAAATTCCACGCGTCGGGGCGTGAGGAGAGGGACGCATTCTTGATTTCTGCGGCAATTTCGAACGAGTCAAAGCGGCCGAAGACCGCCGCGCCTGTCGCGTAGCTTGGCCCCCAGATGACAGGCAGTCGCAGATGGCGGTCAGCATTTTCCTGGGCGGGCGTCGAGCTCCCGCTCAGATGGGTCCATTTCAAGATCGTCTCTGTCGAGCGCGCAGCCGCGGAATCCCAGATGGCGGTGAGGTTTTCGTAGGCGAGTGGCGCCGTGATGAAGGGGTTTTCCCAGGAGGTGTGGCGCAGAGTCCAGCGTCCGACGACCGTTGCAAACTGGCCCACTTGAATTCCCAGCCTTCCCTCCCCGCGCAACTGTACGCGCAAAGCGTATTCATCGATGCGTACCCGCAGGTCTTTGTCCGAGGGATCAAATCCCCTGTCGAAACGAACCTGGCTGAACGCGTAGAGTCGCCGACCGGCCTGTGCATCGAGGAATACCGAGAAGCGCGGATTGAAGAGACGCTCACGCTGGGATTGAATCAAGCCCGGTGCCGGTTGGGAAAAGGCATAGCCCTCAAGGTCGAGTGTACCGCTCAACCGCGCCGCATGGCTGCCGGACGCGGATTGAAAGGATAGTGCCTGGCTGATGCTGTCGAAAAATTCCTCGGCGGCAGGTGCAGCTGTCGTCGCGGCAAGAACCAAGAGGAGTGCACCTCGACGAGGTTTCATGCACCAAATGGGGATGGATGCGGAGTGTGCGATGTGCGGAAGCGCACCTCAAACTCAGTCCAGTCGTCCTGTGATTGCAGCAAGATAACGTCTCCGTGGTGCAGGCGCGCAAGTTCACGGGCAAGGTTAAGACCCAATCCGTAACCCGGAACATTCTCGCCCATCGAAGCCCGGTGAAAGCGTTCAAAGATGTGGCGCTGGCCTTCGCCGTCGATCGTGTGGCCATTGTTGCCGATCCGGATCCGTGTTGCGCCGTCTTGCTCCCAAGCTGAGACGTCGATGCGACCGCCGGGCCGATTGTACTTTCGGGCGTTGTCGATGAGATTCCCCACGATGAGGGAGATGTATTTTTGTTCGCCTGATACCATCAGAGCAGGTGGATAGCGGGATGAGAGGACCATGGTGTCAGCATCCGGCTGGGCGCTGAAGTCGTCGACCGCCGCATCCAGGATCCGGCTGACGTCGACCGGCCGGAACGTAAGCTCGAGGCGGCCCGCGTCCATGCGTGAGAGCAGCAGCAGATCTTCGATGACGCTTGAAAGCCGGTAGGTCTGGTGAATGAGGGTGCCGATTTCATCGATGGTGTCGGGTGAGATTTCGCCGTTTGAACGGAGCTGCTCCAGTCCCGCCCGCAGCACCGCGACCGGCGTTTTCAACTGATGCGACGCGTCGGCGGAGAAGCGCGCGGCACGCTGCAATTCCGCGTGGGTGGATTGCAACTCCGCCTCAGCCTTTTCCCGCTGGATGCGATTCCTGTCGGAGTCATCCGCGAGTTGTTCGACGGGGCGTGTCAGTCGGCGCGACAGCGCGTGGCTCAGTGCGAGGCCAGCTCCAAGCACCAGACAACCGATGCCGATCACCTGCCAGCGCACCCGAGACTTTTGCGCGGCGAGTGCGGCGAGAGGGTAGGCAATAACGTCGTAAGCCGGGGGGTAGGCGGAATTCGGATTGAGCTGCTTGACGAAAATGAGGTGGGGTTCCCCGGCGAGATTCCGCCGAACGCCGCTTTCTGGAAAATTTTCGGGACCGGCCCCCTGGCGGATCGCGTCGGACAGGGCCTCCCGCTGTGCTTCGGAAACCGCTGTCATATGAAGCCGACCGTCCAACCAGACTCCACGTCTAAGACCGCCCTCGGCGACAGCCGGGATGAGGGAGCTTGTTTCGAAACCGAGTACCAATGCCGCGATGATGTCTCCATTCTCGAAGGAAACGATGGGCGCTGTGATGATTTCTGAGACGGGTGAAAGTGCGTTTTCCGTGGTTCGATTCACATAGCCGATTTCCACAACCGGTCGTGGAGGAGCGGGTAGCGGCAGGGATTCCTCCTCCTCCCGCGAAAGCGTTCCCGCGCGGTCGGTTGGTGCAACGGGGATCAATCTTCCATAACGATCCAGGAACCGGTAAAACTGGGCGCGCAGCGAATAGGCAGGGTGGTGGGCAGACAGGGCATCGCTGTCGCGCGCCATCAGGTCGCGAAGTTCGTCCTTGGCGCTTGGATACAGCAGGTCAAGGGCATCGTCCTCGATTGCGGCATGGATCCGTGCCCTCTTGACGAGTGTGCGAACGCGTTCGAGCAGCGCGGCCTGACGGAGTTCCTGGGATCGCTGCACAGTTGAAAGCTCACCCAGGTATGACTGCTGCAATCTTTCCTCGACGCGGCTGGTCAGCGTGCGCTCGGCAAGCACTATCGCGATCACCGTCAGCGTGGTGACCACGAGTTTCATCGTGATGAGGACCCGGAGGCGATACCCGGCCTTGCCGAAGCGTGCACCGGTGGGATCGCCTTTCACGGGAAATCAATTGTCGTGACATTGTCGGCCGTGAGTTCGACCCCGTGTTCGCGGGTTGTCCGGCTGTCGACCCAGGCTTTGAGCAGGTAGCGCCCTGCGGGCAGCCCTTCGAGGCGGAAACGGCCGTCTGTGTCGGTGACAACAAAATACGGCGTATCCAAAACGAGAATGAGTGCCCGCATGTGCTCGTGGATGTCGCAGCGCAGAGTGACGAGACCTGGCACATCGAAAACCTGCGAAGGAATCGGGCGGTCATCCGGCCGGTATCGGCCCAGATCGAAGCGTTTGGGTGCTGAGTAGGAAAAGATGTTGTGATAGGTGTTGTCGAGATTTGGAAACTCGACCCGGGTGCCCGCGCGTACGGGCAGGATCGCCGGGTGGAAGAGCAGGCCCTTCTGTTCCATACGTGCGAGGGGCTGCGACGGAGAGGCGGGAAATTTTCCCTCGAGGTAGACAACGGCGACGGGAGGATGTACGGCAAGAACACCTCCTTGCACGACAATCTCGTAGCGTTGGTTGACTACGACCGAGGGTCTTGCCTTGGGAAGCGTTACGCGACCTTGGATGACGGCCTGTGCCTGCAGCTCGGTGCAGCAAGCGATCCAAATGCCTACCAGCAGGACGATCCACCTCGGACTGCGATCAAGAATGTGACGATGGCAATGCATGTTGGGGGCTTTCAGGATTGTGCGCTTGCCTTGGGGGACGGGCCGCTCTCGGGGTGCGAGTCACGGATAGAGTAACCGACACCCCGCATCGTATGGATCAGCGGGGTGGTGCGTGCGTGATCGATCTTCTTCCGGAGTCGAGTGATGAAGATTTCGACCGTGCGCGTATCGTAGGTGTGCTCTCGCTGCCAGACCCGCTCACAGAGCTCGGTGCGCGAGAAAATGCGTCCAGGCTCCTGCATGAAGACTTGCAGGACCTCGAACTCGCGTGGGGAGAGTGCGATGGCCTTTCCATTGCGGCTCACCCGGCGATGAGGCACATCCATCACGAGATCGGCGATCTTGAGAATGTCGCCCGGCTCCGCGGTAGCGCCGCGGCGTCCCATCGCTTCGATGCGGGCGACGAGTTCATCGAGTGAAAAAGGTTTTGGAAGGTAGTCGTCCGCACCGGCCTTCAATCCCTTCACGCGTTGCTCCACCTCGCCGCGCGCGGTCAGGATGATCACGCGTGTCTCGTGCCCCTGCCGTCGAAGTTCGGAAAGGAGAGTGTATCCGTCCAGTCCGGGCAGTCCGAGATCCAGGACAATGAGATCGGGCAGAAGTGAGAGCGCGGCACTGAGGCCCTCGTTGCCGTCATGGCGGATGGTGGTCTCGTGACCACTCCGTACCAGTGCCCGGGAGATGTGGCGGGCCAGCTCTGCTTCATCCTCGATGATCAGGATGTGCATTGGGAAAAGAGATAGCTGATAACGTGGATGCCGGTAGGACTTGTGATCGAGATCTTGGGTAAGACTGTACCGGGTATGGAGGGCGAGCCGAGTTTCCCGTTCAATTGCAGCCGCAACCGCTGCCTCCGACGCCGCGTCCGCCGGTTGTTGATTCCCGCGAGAAATAGATGTGCTCGTTCATGGCCGTCGCGAGGGGATCGCGGTCCGGGCGCATGGAGTATTCCGCGAGAGTTCCGCGTTCCCACGGTTGCACGCGGACCGTTTCGCACCCGGAGAAGAGAACTGTCGTTGCGGCAGCCAACAGCAGCAAGGCGATGCGGGAGCGTGGGCTCATGGCGAAGGAGGCAGTTCCTTGAGGAGTGATTGAATTTCGTTCCTCAGTTCGGCCTCGGTCTTGCGACCAAAGAATCCGACATGAATGGAGCGGACCCTGCCGTCGCGTCCTATGAGATAGGCGGCAGGCATGGATTTCACATTGACGACTTTGACGAGTGACTGGGTGCGGTCGTGGACAACGGGGAATGTGGGCTTGAGCTTTTCTACGAAAGCGTTGTGCGCAGCAAGCTTGTCATCCACGCCCACCGCGATGATGACGAGTCCGGCGTCGTGAAACTCCTCGTTGAGCTTCGAGTAGACGGGGAACGAGGCCTTGCAGGGAGCACACCAGGATGCCCAGAAATCCAGGAGGACGACCTTGCCGTTTGTGGACGGCAGGGTGTTTGGGACGAGGTCATAATTCGACCAGACTGGACAGGGATCACCGACGTTGAGCCCTGTTCGAGGGGCGGAGTCCGCCGGAAGGGCGACAGGGGACAGGAACAAGCAAACCCCTGCCCAGAGGAGGAGGGCGGGCGCGCAGGATTTCTGAATGGCTGTGCGCATGTGAATGAATGAGAGAATGGGCATTGCCTTGCTCAGAACACGTATTTCGCGCCCACGGTCACGATCGACGCGGAAGGGTAGGCGCTGGAAGAGGTGACATCGTCCCTGCCATGCATGGCATAGCGTTCGAGAGATGCGTCCAACTGGAGCGAGTCCTTCAGCATCCAGACAATCTTGATGCCAAAAGCTGTGCTCTGCAATGCCGAGAGACGGTAGTCGGCTGAGTAGTGTGGCCCGGCGCCGCGGGGGGTGCGTGACGGCACGATGGAGGTGTTGTCGAGCGATACGTAATAGAAGTCGGCTGCATCCTGTTGAAACAGGCGGACAAACGGTCGCAGGGTCAGTGTCTGGCCGATTTTCTGGAACCACTCGACCTGAAGCATTTGTGAACTGCTTCCAAAATCATCGGAATGGAATCGTAGGCTTGCGTCGATCGCACCATTCAACCGCGGAAATGCCCGGTTCACAGCGGCGAGACCCAGCCATTTCTTGCGGGATCGGGGACGATTTTCCGCGTAGGTGAGCGGGAGGAAGAAGCCGGGCACGACCTCGGTGTTTTTCTGTATGAGCTTGTAGGGGTCGCTCAGGTATCCCGATGCCTCGCCAAAGCTGAGATTGATCGTGACGGACGTGAGGGGATTCAGGAGCTGGGTGATCCCAACGAGCAGATCGAGAGACCGTTTGTCCTCCCACGGCACTTGAAGGGGCGATTTCACTTTGTCCTCTGTTGCCGCGACACCGAACAAGAGGGTCGTGTTCTTTTGATTCAAGTTGAGGGCTGCATTCAGCGACGCTCCTGTTGAATGGTAGTCGCTCTCGCGGCTCTGTGCGATGCCGACGGCAAGAGTCCATTGTCCTAATTGCCGACCCAGTTCGAACGTCCATGCCCTGCGCTCCTCCTCGAGGTGGGAAAGTGGAACCGAACCCCCAGGTTCTGCCGGCGGGCGTCCGTCCGGCGTGGCGCCTGCGATGGCATCGAGGACGGCGGAAGCCTTGAGCGTGGTGGATTCTCCGAAAACCTTTTCAATGGCGACGCCGCTGACCCTTACGGCGATGCGTCCATCGGATTCACGGTAGTCCTGGTATTTTGCGCTGATGGAGTCTTCTGCGCGTGCGACGCCAAGATGAAGTCCCGCGATCAGCGGAACGATCGACGCGCCTCGAACCTGAATTGCGCGGCGGAGAATACATGTCGGCAGAGGCATCGGTGCCCAGTCTCTCACGAGGCCGGGCCATCGAAAGCGGGCAACGGTAACAGGCCTGTTACCGCACGCGGTTTCCCAGCATGATCCCTGCATGATTCCCGCGGTGGACGACGTCGTCCTGCCCGCATTGAAAACTCGGTTGCAGAGTCGGCTACCTGCGTTTGGGTGAAAGCTTTTCCACCGCCGACTTTGAAACAGCATTCTCGGCGGCGTCGAATCGGATCAGGGCTGTTGGGTCCATCAGACGGATGTCGGAGGCGAGGCGTTCGTAGTGTGCGATCTTGGAGCGTCCAACGTAGAGCATCGCGTTTCGTTCGTCATCCGTCTTGTAGCCGGATGTGAGCTGGAGCGTCGCCAACCTTTCGGTGCTCTCCTTGTAGAAAGGCAGGGCAGTCTGTTCGATCCAGTCGGCGAGCTCCGTTGAGTTTCCGCCTTTCCTTATCTTCTCGAAAAGCGTCGCCTGCTGGCTGCGGATGTCCACTTCCGTGGCGTGCATGCTGGGATCGTAGGCGCGTTCGAGGGCGAGTCGGTCGCGGAAGAGATAGTCGTAGCGAGGGGAAAGGGCGACGGCCGCGGCGCAGAGTGCGGTTGTGACGCTGAGTGCCAGCAGCATCCGGCCCTTTTGGCGCAGGGCGCGCACACCGGGATGCGGAGGCAATGCCAGTATCCAGCCGAGTCCGAATCCCGACACGAATCCTCCGATGTGGGCTGCATTGTCGATGCGCGGCTGCATGAATCCGTACAGCAGGTTGTAACCCGCGAAGAAGAGGACGCTTTTCAGGACGGGGCGGAGGATCACTGAGGGCGTAGAGGCCTTCTCCTTGAGCATGAAGCCGAGCAGCATGCCATAGACGCCGAATACGGCGCCGGAAGCGCCTGCGCTCCAGGTGCGGTCCTGGTTCCAGAGGAGGGAGGAAAATCCTGCGAGAATCCCGCTTGCCATGTAGGCGAGAGCGAAGGGCAGGCGTCCGAGCAGACGTTCCACCACGCGGCCGGCGTCGAGGAGCGCCCACATGTTCAGGCCGAGATGGACAATGCCGTAATGGACAAACATCGCCGTGAGCAGCCGCCACCATTCGCCCTGGGTCGTTGCGGCCCCATTGTTTGCCGCAAAATCAATGTACGGGCGCATGCTGGCGGGCTCGATCCAGCCTGCGCCGAGGAAGCCCATGACTACAAACGCGAGGACATTCAGGGCGATCAGGATTGTCGTGACGCTGTGCCATGGGCTGGCGGCCTGCGGAAGTGCATCCAGACTGGCGTGGAACCGGGAGAGCTCCTTGAACGTGTGGTCCGCTTCGTTGGGCAGGGCATTGCGGATGGCAGCCGCGTCTGCTGCGGTGTCACACATGAAGCGAAGAGTACGGCGTTTGCGGGGGTCCGATATTTCGCCGACATCGAACTCAATGACACGGTCACTGCCGCGAAGATTCTTTATCTCTGAAGAGGTGAAGACCCGCTGCGCGGGGCGAGGGTGCAGTGCATTTGTCCTGGCCCTGAGTTCCAGGATGGGTTCCGTCGGATGAATTTCGACCTCGCCGCGTCCAATCAATTCCAGGCTCCTGAAACTGAAGAAGCTTCCGAAGTCGACGGAGTAGGTGGCCCGTGTCATGCTCGTGCTTCGGTTTCAGTCATTGAACAGGGATCATGCCGACCCGGAGCCGGGAGGCAACAGGCACACGATTGTTGCGCCCCACGATCCGCTGAATTCATCGCCCAATCGATAGGAGTGCACGTGGGGCGATTTTTTCAAGAGGGCGTGCACGGTGGTGCGCAGGGTGCCGGTGCCCTTGCCATGAACGATGCGCACGGAGAGGATATTCCGCATCCTGCATGCCTCGAGGTAGGCGGGTATCAATTCGCCGAGATCGCGCGGCTGAAACGTGTGCAGGTCCAGTTCACCCGTGATGGGAAGCGGCACCGGCGCTTCGGCGTGATCTGGAGTAGAGGGCATGGATACCCGGTGACAGTGTGAATGGAGCGCCCCGTGCGACCGGGTCAGTCCGCGGGTGGCGCAGGCTGGTCGCCCGCAGAGTCACCGATGGCATTGGCGTCCTGCTCTTCCTCGGTCTCCACGATTCGCGCAATGCTGAGAAGCTTGTCGCCCTCGGCGAGAGTGAGGAGCTTCACGCCCTTTGCTCCGCGATTTGTTTCGCGGATGTCTTTCACCGGGCAGCGGATACTCTGTCCCTTGACGGTCAGGAGCATGATTTCATCATTGTCCTTCACGCTGAGCGCACCGGCGAGCTTGACGGATCCGTCTTCCGGAAGGTCGATGGCCCACACGCCGCTGCCGCCACGATTGATGAGCCGGTAGTCCTCGAAACGCGTGCGGACTCCGAGTCCCGCCTCGCTGGCGACCAGGAACTTTGCCGAGTGATCGACCACCTCGATGCATTGGAGGGAATCGCTTTCCAGCTTGAAGCGCATGCCGGTGACGCCTCCCGTGGCGCGCCCCGTCGGACGGAAAAGATCATCGCCGGTTTCAGGATCGCGTTCGCGGAAGCGGACGGCCAGGCCCTCGTGGGAAACGAGAATCAATTCGTCGTTACCGGTGGTGAGCACGGTGTCGATGACGGTGTCGCCTTCCGCAAGATTGATTCCGATCAATCCGCTCTCGCGTGTGGCGTTGGTGAAATCGGACAAGGCGCTCTTCTTAACGATCCCCCTCTTCGTGGCCATCACGAGGTAGCGGTCGGCGGAGAAATCCTGCACGCAGAGCATTGAGGCGATCTTCTCGCCCTCCTGGAGCCGCAGGAAGGAGGAAACTGATTTGCCCTTTGACGTGCGCGTTCCCTCGGGGATGTCGTAGACCTTGTTGGCCAGGCATTGCCCCTTGGTTGTGATGAAGAGGATGTAGTCGTGCGTGCTGGCGGTGAAGAGGCGCTCGACAAAATCGTCCTCGTAGGTCTCGGTGCCGATGACACCCTTGCCGCCCCGTTTCTGTGAACGGTACTCCGCGACGGGCGTGCGCTTGATGAATCCGAGGTGGGAAACGGTGATCACGCAGCCTTGGTTCGGAATGACATCCTCCATGCGGAAATCGCCGAGGGCACCGATGATTTCGGTGCGGCGCGGCGACGAGTATTTGGCCCGCATTTCGAGCAGTTCCGCCTTGAGGATCGCATTCAGTTTTTCGGCTGATTCCAGGATGCTGCGCAGTTCCTCGATCAGCTTGATGAGCTCAAGGTATTCGGCCTCGATCTTGTCGCGCTCGAGTCCTGTGAGCTGGTAAAGGCGCAGTTCCAGGATGGCGATGGCCTGGCGTTCCGAGAGCGGGTATTTCGCCATCAGCTTCTCACGGGCGTCGTCGCGGCTGGAGGAGGAACGGATGATGCGGACAAAGTCGTCGAGGTTGTCCAGGGCGATCTTGTATCCCTCGAGAATGTGGGCGCGGTCCTCGGCTTCACGGAGGCGGAACTGGGTGCGACGGGTGATGACCTCGCGCCGGTGTTCGATATAGCAATCGATCAGTTCCTTGATGTTCATCTGCTTCGGCCGCTTGTGGTCGAGCGCGAGCAGGTTGACACCGAACGAGGATTCGAGGGCGGTCTTCTGGAAGAGCTGGTTGATGACGACGCGGCTCTGTTCGCCGCGCTTCAGCTCGATGACGATTCGGGTGTTCTCGTCGGATTCGTCACGAAGATCGCGAATCCCCTCGATCTGCTTTTCGCCGACGAGTTCGGCGATGCGTGAGACGAGGTTGGACCGGTTCACGTTGTAGGGGATCTCCGTGATCACGATCTGCTCCATGCCACCTTTCAGTTCCTCGGTGTGCGCCTTGCCGCGGATGCGCACGATGCCGCGACCTGTGCGGAGGTAGCTCTCGATGCCATCGCGACCGGCGATGACGCCGCCTGTGGGGAAGTCGGGTCCGCGCACGATCTGGACAAGCTCGTCGAGGGAGACGCCAGGGCGGTCGATGATGGCGCAGGTGGCGTCGATGATTTCGTTGAGGTTGTGCGGCGGGATGTTGGTCGCCATGCCGACCGCGATGCCGGTCGAGCCGTTGAGCAGCAGGTTGGGCAGGGCCGCGGGGAGGACGGTAGGCTCGGTGGTTTCCTCGTTGTAGTTGGGAACGAAATCGACAGTTTCCTCGTCGAGATCGCGCAGCAAATCCTCGGCGATTGCGGCGAGCCTGGATTCCGTGTAGCGGTAGGCGGCAGGCATGTCGCCATCGACCGAGCCGAAGTTGCCCTGGGGATCGATCAGCGGGTAGCGGACCACCCAGGTCTGAGCGAGGCGGACAAGGGTGTCGTAGACGGAGGCATCGCCATGGGGGTGATAGTTGCCGAGCACCTCACCGACCACCTTGGCGCACTTGTTGAAGCTGCGGTTGTGCAACAGGCCGAGCCGCAGCATCGCATAGAGGATGCGACGCTGCACCGGCTTGAGGCCGTCGCGCGCATCGGGCAGGGCGCGGGCGACAATGACCGACATCGAATAGTCGATGTAGGCCGTCTGCATGATGTCGGTGATGTTGGCCGTGAAAAGTTTCTCGTTGGACGCGTACATGAAGAGTGAAAAGTGAGATTGGCGCGGTAAGACGGGGACGCGGAGGGCGAGTGTGGGTGTGGTTAGGGCTTCGCCTCTCCGTGTCCTTGCGTTCGCGCGTCAGCGCTCAGACGTCAAGGTACTGGACGTTGAGGGCGTTGTCCTCGATGAATTGGCGGCGCGGCGGCACCTCGTCACCCATGAGGAGTGTGAAGAGTGCGTCGGACTTGGCGGCGTCGTTGATCGACACCTTGAGCAGCCGGCGTTTCTCGGGATCCATGGTCGTCTCGAAGAGCTGCTTCGGGTTCATTTCCCCGAGGCCCTTGTACCGCTGTATGCTCAGCCCCTTGCGCCCGTTGGCACGGATCTGGGAAACGATGTCGAGAGGTGAGTGAAGCTCGATGCGATTCTCGGACTTCTGGCCTGGATTTTCGACCATGAGGAAACGGGATTCCTCGGTCCTGCCGAATCGCCGCACGTCCAGTCCCGAGGCAGCGACGGTATTCAGCAGCTTGGACATCTCGGTGCTTTCGAAGATCTCGTGCACGGTGATGCGCCGTGCGGGCACGCCTGACTTCCGGTCGCTTCCGGTGGATGAGTCTGCCGAATCAGAGAGACCGGCGTCCAGATTGTGCTGCAGCACGAACTGGGCGCGTGCGTGCTCGTCGATCAGGAACTCGTGGCTCTCCTTGTTGCCCTCGCGGATGCGGGCGATGTAGCGGGGCAGGGCGCGTGTTGCGGCGTCGTGGCTGCCGAGGTACTCGGCGAGATCGACACCATGACGCGTCACGCCTGCGCCGAGCTTTTCCAGTGCCGCGAGGGATTCGACGATCCTGTCGATCTGCTCCGGGGAAAACACGTGCTGGTCCTTGAGACGGGTGAGGGTGACGTCCTCTGAGCCGAGTTCGAGGAGGATGCGGTTGAGCTGCTCATCATTGTCGACGTACTGCTCGCGCTTCTTGCGCTTGATCTTGTAGAGGGGCGGCTGGGCGATGTACACGTAGCCGCGCTCGATGAGTCCGCGCATCTGTCGGAAGAGAAAAGTCAGCAGAAGCGTGCGGATATGGGATCCGTCGACATCTGCGTCGGTCATGATGATGATCTTGTGGTAGCGGGCGCGCTCGACGTTGAATCCGCCGACGGCTTCGTCGCCTTCACCGATGCCGGTGCCGCAAGCGGTGATGAGCGTGCGGATTTCCTCGTTTGCGAGCACCTTGTCGATTCGGGCCTTCTCGGTGTTGATGAGTTTTCCGCGCAGGGGAAGGATGGCCTGGAAACGACGGTCGCGGCCCTGTTTGGCCGAGCCACCTGCGGAGTCACCCTCGACGATGTAGAGCTCCGTCAGGGCAGGATCGCGTTCCGAGCAGTCGGCCAGCTTGCCGGGCAATCCGCCTCCGGAAAGCGCACCCTTGCGCACGGTTTCGCGGGCCTTGCGGGCGGCCTCGCGGGCGCGGGCGGCGTTGAGTGTTTTCTCGATGATGCGTTTGCCGATCGCCGGATTGGCCTCGAGGAAAAATTTCAGCTTCTCCCCCACGATGCGCTGCACGATGCCGTCCACCTCGCTGTTGGATAGCTTGGTTTTTGTCTGCCCCTCGAAACGGGGCTCCGGCACTTTTACGCTGATGACGGCGGTGAGCCCCTCGCGAACATCGTCGCCGGTGATCGATGGGTCCTTTTCCTTGATGAGATTGTTGGAGCGCGCGAACGTATTGATCACGCGTGTGAGTGCCGTGCGAAAGCCGCTGAGGTGGGTGCCTCCCTCGATGTTGTAGATCGAGTTGGCGTAGGCAAAGACCTGGTCGTTATAGCTGTCGTTGTACTGCATCGCCACGTCGACGACGATGTTGGGGAGAGACGGGCTGATCTCGTTGGGTACGCTGTCGCCGAACGTGATTGGCTTGTCGTGAACGACGTTCTTGTTGGTGTTCAGGTACCGGACGAACTCGGTGATGCCGTCCTTGAAGAAAAACGTGTCGGTCTTCTGGGCGCGTTCATCGTTCAGCTCGATGCGAATGCCGGGATTGAGAAACGCCAGCTCGCGCAGGCGCTTGGCCAGGATGTCGTACTGGAATTCCCGCGTCGTCTTGAAGATCTCCGGATCAGGTTTGAACGTAATTTTGGTCCCCGTCTTCTTGGTATCGCCGATCGCCTGCATCTTTTGGGTCGTGATGCCTTGGGCGAAACGCATCTGGTAAACCTTGCCGCCTCGGCGGACCTCGGCTTCGAACCACTCCGAAACTGCATTGACGCACTTGGCGCCCACGCCATGCAGTCCGCCGGACACTTGGTAGGCGCCCTTTCCGAACTTGCCCCCGGCGTGCAGGTTTGTGAGCACCAGTTCCAGGGCCGGGATCTTGTAAACCGGATGGATGTCCACCGGGATGCCGCGGCCGTCGTCCTCAACCGAGCACGAACCATCGAGATGGACGGTCACCCGGACAATCGTCGCGAACCCTGCGAGCGCCTCGTCGATCGAGTTGTCCACGACCTCAAAGACGCAGTGGTGAAGGCCGCGCTCATTGGTGTCGCCGATATACATGTCCGGCCTCTTTCGCACACCTTCGAGACCCTCCAGCTTCTGGATTTTTGATGCATCGTAGTCAGCAGCACCGGCCTGGGCCTTGGAAATATTTTGCTCGTCTAGGGAATCGGACATGTGGCGGAGAAAAGGTGAAAACAGGTGTGGTAAATTGCATCCGAAAACGAAGGCCGGGACAACGTCTTTTTCCCTTATTTGCCGCCCGAATTTGGCGTTGTTTTGGCTGCGGAATGGAGGTATTCCGGCGCGAGATGTTCATTTTGGGTTGCGAACCCAAGATTTTGCAGAAGCCTCGGCGCGGTGAAGCTATCGGTGAAAGTCGATTATGCCTGCCGGGTGCTGACACACATGGCGCGATTGCATGGGACCAACGCCTTGGCTCACATCGAGGAATTGGCGCGCATTGAGGCAGTGCCGGCCAACTACCTGGTTCAAATCCTGACGGAACTGCGAAATGGCGGCCTGATCGTCAGCCGACGAGGAAAACAGGGAGGTTATGCCCTTTCGCGTCCACCGGAGGAGATCAGCCTCTACGATATCGTGAAAGTCATTGAGGGCGACCTGCTTGAGCTCAATACGTCCAGCGTAGGCCAGTCGGGGCGCAGGGTGACACAGATCTGGCGGGAAGTTCGGGCGAAATTGGAGGAGAACTGCAGGCACTATACGCTGGACAAGTTCGCCTCCAAGGTCGCCGATGAGATGTACTATATCTGATTGATGAGCAAATACCTGATAATTTCTGGCACGGCGATTTTGTCATGACACCCCTCCTTGAGAAACTGCTGATCCTTCAGGGGAGGGATCGGCGACGTCTGGATTTGGAGAAGGAATTGAAGGCGGTGCCGGCGGATGTTGAGGCGATTGAGCGAAAAATCCAGGCGGAGCGCTCCGCGATCGAGGCCGCCAAACTCGATTGGCAGAAGCTCGAATCCCGAAAGAAGGACCTCGAGAACGAAATCGCTTTGGCGGAGCAGAAGGTTGGCAAGTATCGCACCCAGCAGATGGAGGTACGCAAGAACGATGAGTTTCGTGCCCTGGGGCACGAGATCGAGCTGGTCGAGGGGCAAATAGGCGCGCTTGAGGAGACGGAACTGAACGTCCTCTACGAGATCGAGGCTGCGAAAGCCAAGTTTGCGGCTGCGGAGAAGGAGATGAAAAACAATATCTCCGGATACGAGGCACGCATACGGTCCCACCGGGATCGCGAGACCGTTCTAACCGCTGAGCTGGGGGCCGCCCGTGAGGAGGTCACTTTGGCGCGCACCCCATTGGGTGAGACGATGTTGCGGCTTTACGATCGGATCGCCGCGAGGCACATGCCGGTGTGCGTTCCTGTGTCCGGTGGAAAATGCGGCGGTTGTCACCTCAAGGTTTCATCGGAAGTCGAGTCTGCAATTCGCCTCAAAGCCGACCCCAACGGGCAGATGCCGCAGTGCGATCAGTGTGGGCGGATTGTTTACGTGGAGTAGGGGCGGTTCGAAAACCGTCGTATGGGGGGAGCGTCCGGGACGTCGCAATTTGATCATGGATTGGGTGGCGCCTCGCCGGGCGAAGACGGACATGCAAGGATTGCTGGCGGCTTGCCTTTCGAGAAGGGCGGCATCATGTCTGCGATTCCGCGGTTGGCGGCTCAAACGCGGTTTTGGTTTTGGGGCCTAGTCGTCGCTCCAGGTTCTTTGACCCCATGCGGGCGGGTAATGCCGTCTGCTGACAGGTTTTCCTGGAGAGGAAAGTCCGGACACCGCAGGGCACGATGCCGCACGAGCGTCACAGCAAGTGCGGGCGTCACGTTTCAAGGCGTGGCGACGGAAAGTGTCACAGAAACTCAAACCGCCTGGCTGGAGCTTCGGTTCCAGTCAGGCAAGGGTGAAAAGGTGGGGTAAGAGCCCACCGCGCCGACAGCGATGAAGGCGGCACGAAAAACCCCATCGGGTGCAAGGCAAAATAGGCAACTGGGCGGCCCGTCCGATAGTTGCGGGTATGCCGCACTTCGCGAAAGCGGAGCGTCGGCGAAAGCTGGCGAGAGAAATGGCGACTGAAGCGCCGAGAGGCGTGGAACAGAATCCGGCTTACCGGCCCCAAAACCAAACCCATTTCCCCCTTGACTCCCGCCGCTTGGTCTGGGTTTTTGACCGGCTATCAATCTCACTCAGCTATGGCCAATACCAAATCCGCCATCAAGGCCGCCCGTAAATCTGCCCGCCTCACCACCCGCAACCGTGCGGTTCAGACCCGTTTGAAGACGCTTCACAAGAAGTTTGAGCAGGCTGTGGCCAAGGGTGACCTTGAGGGGATCAAGGCCGCCGGCAGTCTCTATGCCTCGGCGATGGATCGTGCGACCAAGTCCGGGGTCGTGCACCGCAATGCCGCCGCACGTGCAAAGAGCCACATCGCCAAGCACTCCCGTCCGAAAGCGGCCGCCGCAGCAGCAGCAAGCTGAGCCGATTTCCGGTTTTTCAGATTTGAGCCTCGTGCCACATGAAGGCGCGGGGCTTTTTTGCGTGCGGGCGAGCGCCCAAGATTTACGGGTTGATCGAAAGTTATGGGATGACTCTTTTCGGGAAATGATTAGAGGTTGGCACTGCACTCATTCCGCATCAACAGGCGCCGACACAATTCGACTAGTCGGGCGCGCAGAGCGTCTGCGCGGAGGGAGAATTGGCGCTGGAACTGCTCGAATTGGCTGCGACCGGCGGCGGTTTCTATCGGAATCGGATCGAAATTGAGCGAGCGCAGGTCGTAGGGGCTCGCCCGCATGTCGACCTCGCGTATCTCGCGTGCGAGTTCAAAGCAGTCCGCGAGCAACTCGGACGGCGTAAAAGGCGCCAGCTTGAAGGCCCATTTGTAGAGGTCCATGTTGGCGTGCAGGCAGCCGCGCTGCTCGAGGTCCGGCACGGATTCCCGTGAGGGCTGGTTCCGATTCAGCGGGAGGGCAGGTGCGGTGAAGAATCGGAAGGCATCGAAATGGGTGCAGGAAAGACTGCCGCGTTCGACCACCGCGGCAATGGCATCGGCGTCGAACCGCAGCGGCCAGGCATTGTGGCGGATTTCCTGCGGAGATTGACGGTACACCATGGCCCATTCGTGCAGACCGTGACACCCGAAGAAAGCCGGTCGTGCCTTCATCGCGGAGAGCAGGTCGAGCAGCCATTGGACGAAAATCCGCCGCTTGTCCGGAAGGCGGGAAGGA
>CAUJJL010000110.1 GCA_963205455.1 Verrucomicrobiota bacterium | reverse complement strand
CGTGACGATGTCACCGAAACCAATGTCCACTTGCAGAGAAATGCGCACATTCTCCAACCGCGCTTCCAGAGTAACGCGGGTGCCGGGGTAGGCCTCCTCTTCCCGGATGGATGTCGCGGCCACTGAGTCTGCCAGAAACGTGAGCCCGTCTGGCGTGGTTTCGAGCCCGCAGAGTTCGACGAAGATGGCTTTCAGCTCCTTGTTGTCTGCCGGACCGAAACCCAGAAGATCCACGTCGCGAGTGGGCCGGTGAGCGCCGTCCGACCAAACCGCGAACAGCATCGCGCCTTTCAACAGAAATGTCCCCGCGTGCCGCGAGCAACTCAGGCGATAGAGCAAGCGATCGATTCCGTATCGGACTAGGTTTTGTAAAGCCCCCAATGGCTGACCGAAATACGGTCACGCGCGAGGCCGACCGTAGGGCCTATTTGTAAAAACGCGTGCAGGCCATTGTGACTTCAAAACCCCTGGGCTGTGCTACGACTTAAGGGAGGTCCCCCAGGATCCTGCGATTGGGCCAACTCCCCTTCAGCTTTCGATGACCTCTGCGGCGTGCAGGCACGCACCGGCGGTCCAGCCCATCATGTGCGGCATCTTGTATTCGTCGGCGACATCGATGCCGCCGGTCAGGGCATTGTATTTTTCCCAAAGCTTTCCCGTTTTCTCCAGATTGCGGGCGCAGGTGAGCAGGAATTTTTCGGCAATGCGCCTTGCCTCAGATTTGTAGCCATGGCGCTGCAGTCCCAGGATCGCCGCCGTCTGGATGGGAGGCCACGCATTCGGCGAATCCCACTGGTACGTGTTTGCGGAGGTGTTGCTGCCTTCGGCGCAGGTGATCAGTCCATGTTCGCGTTCAAGCAGAGGGAGATTGCGAACGAGCGCCGCAGCCTGGGATTGCGAGCAGACGCCTGACCAGAGCGCAAACCAGGCAGCGGAGGAAACCACCGCACCCTGGCGACCGCGCGCCCAGTCATGATCAAAATAGAATCCCCTGGATGCGTTCCAAAGGTAGCGATCAATGAGCTTTCGACGCTCACCCGCACGCGCGCGCCAGAGAGTTTCTTCTTCGGCCAGCCCAAGCCGGGCGGCAAAGTCCGCGGCGATGCTCTCAAAACGAAAGAGCACGGCATTCGTGTCGACCGGATTGAAATCGGCCGCACGCTGCTCAAACCGGGGATTGAAGTCCCAGACCTCACACTCCGCCATCTTGTGACGCAGGTACTGGAGCCGCTCGACCGGCTCGGCGGGAATGTCGCGCAACCTTTGGCGGATGACGTCGTGGAAATCCGCAAGCGTCACGGGATCCGCATGCGTGCCGCAGGTGTTGAGTCCGTTCGGCGCGAGGCGCATGGCCATCCAGAACGCATACTCCCTGCCGAGGGCGGCGTGCGCGCGACGCAGCCAGACCAGATCGCCGGTATGATGAAAGATATCCTCAAAGAGAACCGCGGACACAGGAATCTGCGAACGATTGTGCGCAATGCGGACAGACATGTTGGGCACGAACCCGAGCCGCTCGATGCAGTGGATGACATTGTTCGCATTGTTGACGGCCTGGGCCAGGCGCTTCTGGCGCAGAAGTCCCAAGTTGGTGAAATACGTGTCCCAATAAAAAAAGAGCCACATGCTCGGATCCGTCGACGGCACCGTGTGCGGATACGGGAGTGGAAACTCTCCGGCGGACTCGTGATGCGAATCGCGAAACGTCTGCTCCCAATGCGCGTCCGTGTAGCGTCGCGTGGCTGTGATGGCGTCCTCAAGAGTCATGACGGTGGGTTGGATTCGATGCCGCGCGAGACCCTGACGCGCCCGTGATCAGGCCGGAATCTCTTCGTCATTCCGGCTGAGTTTCTGCACGAGCACCTTGTCGACGCGGTGGCGATCCATGTCCACGACCTGGAACTTCCAGCCATCGAGTTCGAAGTGTTCGCCGCCCATCGGAATGCGCCCGAGCCGATCCATCACCATGCCGCCGAGCGTCTCGAATCTCCCGCTCTCGTTTCCTCCCAGAGAAGTGAGCGAGAACCGGCGGCACACGTCCTCGATGTTCATCGCGCCGTCGACGAGCCACGCCCCATCCTCCCGCTGGATTGCATCCGGCTCCTTCCGGTCGCCGGGTTCCGGCAACGCACCGACGATCGCCTCCATCACATCAATCAAGGTGACAATTCCCTGGATGCTTCCGAATTCGTCGGTCACGAGCCCGAGGTGCTTGCCGGTTTTCCTGAACGTATCCAGAAGCTGTACCGCAGTGATCGTGTCGGGAACAAACAGCGGTTTGACGAGGTGGTTTCTCAGTTGATTCGGCATTCCAATGGCCGCATTCGCCCAGAGCGCCTTCACCGAAACCATGCCGATGACATTGTCGCGCGTGCCTTCGAATACCGGAAAATGGGAATGGCCGCTGGCGACAATCTTTCGCCAGTTCACCTCATCGGCGTCATTCACATTCAGCCAGACAATCTTGCTGCGGCGCGTCATCAGTTCCGTGACAGGCCGCTCGTCGAGCCTCAGCACGCCCTCGACCATCGCTCTCTCGGCGGAGTGGAAAACCCCGGCGGACGTCCCCTGCTCCAGCAAGAGATCCACCTCTTCCTCTGATGGCGGCGCCTCCTTGTCCTTGTCGAGTCGCAGCAGCTTGATGACCCCGTTGCTCGACGCCGTCAGAAACCAGACAAACGGCGCGGCAATGCGCGCCAGCCGCGTCATCGGTTTTGCAACCATCATCGCGCGACCCTCCGGATTGCTGAGCCCCAGCCGCTTGGGCACGAGTTCGCCGATGATCAGCGAGCAATAGGTGATCGCACCCACCACGAGAAGGATGGCAATCGCCAGGCTGTAGTTTGCGAGGAAGGGGATCTTCGCAATCTCAACCGCCAGCTTGGCCGAAAGGCTCGCTCCGCCAAAAGTGCCCGCAAGAATGCCGATCAGCGTGATGCCGATCTGCACCGTCGACAGGAAACGGGTCGGTTCATTGGCGAGCTTGAGTGCGGCAGCGGCCTTCTTTGACCCTTCGTCCGCCAGCTTCTTGAGCCGGGCCTGCCGGGATGAGACCACAGCGATCTCTGCCATGGCAAAAACGCCATTGGCCAGCAGCAGCAGCAGGATGATGAGGATTTCCGAGAGGATGGAGTTCACAGGCCGCAACCGGAGCGTGGCACCGATTGAACGAACGGACCAGTCTAGACCACCGGCTTGCTGAGTCAACCCAGCGGACCGGCGCCAAAACTTTTCACTGGAGGGGCACGCGTCGTCGTGCCCGGGACCGCCCGGCGCATCCCAACGCCAGCCCTTTCACCTTTCATCGTAATCTTGTTTCCTTGCTACAATGCCCCTGTGACAGCTCCTGACCGCATCTCGAATCGAACCGGGCACGACGAAGCGTGCCCCTCCCAGGCGTATTCGGTATATCCCTATCGGATCCTCGGTAAGCCAGGACATATAGCACGCGAACGGACCACCTGCGCACGGCACACACCACATCTGCA
>CAUJJL010000109.1 GCA_963205455.1 Verrucomicrobiota bacterium | reverse complement strand
GGATGTCCCGCGGAGCATTGGCAGCAAGCACGGCGGTTATGCCTGATTGCTCGGCAAACAATCGCAGCGCAGTTTCCGCTTTGGATGCGGGGATATCGTAGGTCCTCGGCGGAGGCGGACCCGGGAGTGCCGGAGGAACATAGTCAGGCCCCACATGCCGTAGCACTGCGGCAGGATTGGCCCGGATGGGAGATTTGCCGGAGAGATATCCCAGCCTGACAAGGAAAGCGTCCGCCAGTCGCGTCGTCTCGTCGTGCCAGGGCTGGTTGTTGAAAAACCCGTGTGCCATCTTCTCAGCGACCCAAAGCTCCGAAACTCCGCCGTGCTCGTGGACGAGATGATTGTACTTTGCCGACACGCGGAGGAAGCGATCTCCCGTACCAAAAAAGAAAATGGCCGGAGGCTCGTCCTTACGCGGCGTATCCAAGGCACTGATCTGAGCATTGACGGCCTCCTGCGCGGGGCCGCCCCACCCGACCGTATCCATCACCCCATCCCCCACCGCGGGATTGAAAAGCAGCATCGCGCACGGCCGAGTCGGAATCGACAGGTCGTCGCCCGGTGCATCGGGGCCTTCCGCCCTCGCGACGAGCAATGCGAGGCAACCTCCGGCAGATCCGCCGCCTGCAATGACCTTATCCGGATCAACACCCAATTCGCCCGCGTGACCCTTGACCCATCGCATCGCGCTACGCGCGTCCTCGGAGCAACTGTCGAGGAGAATACCATGCGAGTTCCGTCCGCGATACTCAGCGCAGACCGTGACCAGCCCCCTTTTGGCAAAATATTCGGCCCTGGCATTGAACTGTCCGACACCACCGCTTCGGAAGCCTCCGCCAACCCAGAACACGATCGCGGCTCGCCTGTCCGTGACCGACCATCCCGGCGGCAGATAGAGGTGCACGCTCAGCTTGCCCTGCGGTGTCTCCTTGAAGACCATGACCCGATCGAAGGGTCGTTTTGTTGTGACACGGGAGGTGTCCGCCTCGGGTGGAGGCTCCGCGAACTTGGGACGCCCCACTCTGCCGTTTGGCGCTTCAGCGCCAATGAGTGCGCAAGTGAACGTCGCGACAACTCCTGCCAGAAAAACAAATCCAAGCGCTCGGTGAAGATGGGTGTACATTAGAAAGGAAGTCGTAGGCAGATCTCAGTTTGCAGTTGATGGTAACGTTGATCGCCATCCCGCCTTCAGAAGCGCAGCCATCTCAATGCGTGACTTTGCATACGCCGGGTCATTGGCCAGATTCCGTGTTTCCCATGGGTCCCGCTGGAGGTCATAGAGCGCAACAGGCACCGGTCCCTTCCCAAATTCCATATAGCTGAAGCGCCTGTTGCGGACCATCTGTTCGTCGGGACTTTGCACCTGAAACACCGCCGACTTCCACGGGCGGTCGGGCTTCGAAAGCAGCGGAGCGAAGCTCACTCCCTCGAGATTCGACGGCACCGGGAAATCGAGCAATTCACCCAGAGTGGGAATCAAATCGACAAATTCCACGAATTCACGGCAGACGCGACCGTTGCCCGCCGCACCCGGCACGCGGATCCAGAGCGGCGCGCGGCGCGTGGCCTCCAGCATCGAATATTTCGACCACATGCCGTGATCCCCGAGATGAAAGCCGTGGTCGCCCATGATGACGACGAGCGTGTTGTCGGCCAGTCCCTGCGTCTCAAGTGCCCCGAGAATCCGACCGATGTTGTCATCCACAAAACTCACGCACGCGTAATAGGCGGCAATGGCCTTCCGCGCTTCCTCGATCGATGGCTGTCCCTCGCCGAACAGATCGGGATTGCCGCCTGTGGAGCGTTCCGCGTACGGAAACTCCTTCAGATTGAGCGTTGCCGGTGCAGCCGGCGGCAAGGGAATGCTCGCCGGATCATAGAGGTCGATGTACTTTTTTGGTGCCAGCAAAGGCGTATGCGGCCGCGCCTGGTGCACGGAGAGGAAGAAACGCTCGCGCGTCTTTGCAAACTCGCCCAGCAGGGCGACGGCAATCTGCGAGATCCGGTAGTCACCCTCCTGCTCCAGCTTCACGCCGGACACGCCATAGCGACTCGATCGCCGGTTTTTCCACGCCCGATATTCTGGACTCTTTACGTCGCGCGGTGCGGTTTCGATGTCCGGAGCCGGCACGGGGGGCAAACTAAGGATCGGCGGCGGACCTTTCCAGGCCGCAGGTCGCGGCGTTTGCTCGATCCTGTCGAAGGCAAGCATCAGGGGGCCGCCAAATTCATGCCTGTGAAAGAATTTCCCAATCACCGCCGTGTGAAGCCCGTGATCCTTGAGCATCTGCGGCAGCGTGAGCGTGCCGGACGGGATCTGGTCTCGCATCACCTGGGAGTTGGCCCATACACGGGTCGTGAGGGGGCGCAGCCCGGTAAGGAACGAACTGCGTGAGGGATTGCAGGCCGTCGCCTGCACGTAGGCCGACTCAAACTGCACCGCAGTTCGCGCAAACTGATCCATGTTCGGTGTCCGACAGATCGCATTGCCATAACTGCCCCACACACCGGCATTGCAGTCCTCAATGATGACCATGAGGACGTTCATGCCTGCGGCATCAGGCCGCATGGCGCCGGAGTTCGCTGCATCGGCTCTGGTTCCACCGAGATGGAGCGCAAAGAATGCCAAGAGCAGAGTGATGCCCAGCGTATCGCTGAGATCTGGACCGCCTGCGAAATCTGGCGTGCAGGATGGCATCGTCGAGGTTGGGGTGGGTCGGAAAATGTTCTACGCTGAGGTTTTGGTTCTCACAATACAGCCTCTACTTTATCTATAAAGTCCAGGGCAGAAAACAACCATCGGTCTCATATTCGGCGCGGGCATCGGATTATATGGGGGGCAACATCAGGTCGGTCATGGAAAAGTCCGAAATGGCGGCAACATGCTGCATCATGGATGCGCTGGAATTGGTGGATAGAGATATCCCATCGTCTGCCGTGCGACGGACGTGCGGTACTGGCGATCCTGCAACAGGCACACGCGGCGGCTGCTCGCGGGTATTGTTGTGGAATAGATTCTCACCTCCCCAGGTAGGCTCACAATGAGCTCTTCGCGCCAGTCGCCCAGACAGTCCGCAATTCCCACAACCTTGCCCTCGATCTTCCCCAGATCCTCCGCGATATACCCGGACCAGAGATCGCTGATCCGCGCCTTGGTCCGTGGAGCGGGACCCATTTTCGCCTGGGCGACATCCGTTGCGATGGTGCTCTTCGTAAGCTCCAGAATCGCCGCCACCTCGGCGTCCGTGGGAGGCTTGAAACGGAAAACCTTGTCCTGGGCGTAAACGAGCTTTGTTGGCCCGTCGGCCCACCAGACGCCGATCGGGTTGAGGCCCCCCATCGGCTTGTTGCCGATACGCGTTCCCCGTGCGTCATAGAGCCAGAACTGCTTGCCGCTGGCTTCTCCACCGTAGCATTCCATACCGGGACGCGTCGGATCAATGTCTGCCACCATGCCGTTCGAGTGGATGTGTGTCGTCGGTCCGGCGTAGCCCCAGATCGTCTCACCTGTACGCGCGTTGACCAAACATAGTCCATTGCGCTCCTGGGCCAATTCGTGTCCGAAATAGATCTGCATGCCCGGGCTGGAAGGGTCAATATGACCAACATAGCACGCATCAGGATGGCCTCGGCGGGTGCTCCACAAGGGGCGGCCATCGTCGTCAATGGCTGCCGCGCCGATGATCACTTCATCGCGTCCGTCATCGTCAATATCAGCCACCTGCATGCCATGCGTACCCTGGCCGGCATGATTCTCGAATTCGCCGACGGTATCGACGCTCCAAACCAGCTTGAGATCCGGATCGTAGGCGCGGACCTTGATCAGCGTGTAGGTGCCCCGCTCGACGATCAAATGGGGCCGTTTGCCATCGAGATATGCGATACCGAGGAGGTTGCGGCTCTGCTTGGCATAGTTGTCCATCTGGGCCTGCATCGGCGGACGCCGACCACCTATGCCATCGCGGCTCGGCCAGGGGATGCGCGCCAACTCACGACCCGTGGCGCCATCCAGCTTAACAAGAAACTCCGGCCCACCGATCACCATGCCCTTCTCGTGACGGATATTCTCCGCGGGGTCTTTCGGGCCGGCTTTGCAATAGACCTCCGCCCTTCCATCCCCGTCGACATCGTAAACGACCATGGGCGAATACCAGATGCCTGTCTCGATGCCAGGACCCATGTCATAGCGCCACAGGAAGGTCCCATCGCTGCGATAGGCTTCGATCTTATAGGTCTCCGGGCTGGGCTTCCACAAATGGTGCAGCACAGCGGGATCGCTGTTGAAATCGGGCTGCTTGATCACGTAATCCATCCGCCCGTCGCCATCCAGGTCCGCAAGCCCCACCTTCTGAACACCGTAGTTCCCCTGAAGCTTGATCCTACGATAGCCGCCCACCTGAGTGGGCATGTCAGGTGCGACCGGATCGCTCTCACTCTCTGAACTGCGGCCAGCAACGCGGACGCGGTAGAAAGTGCGTTTGCCGGATGAGGGGTCGCTTAAATCGACGCAGTTCGTGGACGCCGTGATCGGCGCGGCATTCACTTTCCTTCCAAGGGAGCCCGCTGAATCACTTCGATAGACATCGAATCCGATGTCACGCGGATCCGATTCCAGCAATCGCCAGCCGACATATACTCCGCCCTCCTGTCGGGGAAATGCGACCACCGAACGGTCGAGTCGTTCTGCGCCATACCCGGTGACCGGCGTGAACAGCGGACACGCGACCAGAAAACCGAGGAAGCCACGAACGAGGAGCCTGCACGAACAGTTGCGATTCTGAGGCATGGGGGTGGAAAGAGGTTGACATGCAGTGTGCAGTATGCTGCACTTTTGTCAATACCCAGAATGAACCGCATTGAGAAGCCAGAGAGCTTGAAGGCGACGGCACGTGGAGAAATCCAGAAGCTGCTGACGACGGGACAGTGGCAGCGTGGCGTGCTCTATTCGGCGAGCACCTTTGCCGATCTCCTGGGGGTTTCCCGCACGCCCGTGCGCGAAGCGCTTCTCGAACTCAGCGCCGAAGGCTATCTTGTCGCCCATGACGGCAAGGGTTTCCGGATCAGGGAATTCTCCGAAAAGGAGATTCGCGACTTTTTTGAAACCCGCCGGATGATCGAGCTTTACGTCATTGAGCGTGTGGTGGCAGGCCTGACAGCCACGCAAACCGAGGAGCTGCGCAGGCAGCAGCAGCGCATGCGCGAAAACTTCAAGATCGATGACAAGGTGGCCTTCCTGGAAGCCGACAAGGCCTTTCATATCCACTTCATCCATTGCCATCAGAACCAGCATCTGACCTCGGTGATGAACAACGTCCGAAACCTCATCTCGATTCTCGGTCATGAGGCCATCATTCGGGAGGGACGCGCGGCAAAGGTGCTCGCCGAGCATCAGGCAATCATCGATTCGGTGGAGAAACGGGACGCTGCCCAGGCTGTGGCTGCCATGCGCGCACACCTCGAAACCACGGAAAACTTCCTGATTGCGCAGATTCGCGCCCAGGCGGGCACCTGATCCCCGATTCGCATGCGCGTCACCGCCATCCAACTTGAAGTGCGTGATCGTACAAAGGCGGCGACACGTGCACACGTGCAACAACTGCTGGAACGAGCCCGAGGCAGCGATCTGATTCTCCTTCCTGAAATCTGGCCGGTTGGCTATTTCTCCTTTTCACGCTATCGCAGCGAGGCAGAAAGCGGCGCAGGTTCGACGGTCCAATTCCTGAAGGCTCAGGCTCGCGCCCTGAAAGCCACCCTCTTTGCAGGCAGCTTCGTCGAGCGCCGTGGAAATCGGTATTCCAATACGAGCCTGCTGATCGATGCCAAGGGTTTGGTGCGTGCCCGATATCGAAAAATTCATCTCTTCGGCTACAAGTCGGATGAGCGTCGCATACTCACCGCTGGCCGCCGGATCAGCGTGACGTCCCAGCCCTGGGGTCGGACGGGATTGGCGACCTGCTATGACCTGCGCTTCCCCGAATTTTTCCGTCGGATGCTTGACCGCGGTGCAGAGTTTTTCCTGGTCACGTCTGCATGGCCCAAGGAACGTCTGGAAGCCTGGCGACTATTCAATCGCGCGCGCGCGCATGAGAACCTCGCTTACGTACTCGCATGCAACTGTTCGGGTACAGACCAGGGACGGCAGTACGCCGGCCATTCGATGTTTGTGGATCCTCGTGGCCAGGTGCTGGCGGAGGCGGGTGATGGCGAGGAACTGCTCACCGCCGACATCGATCCACGCGCAGTCCGTACGTTCCGTCGCGAGTTCTCCGCGCTTGCCGACCGCGTGTTCAAGTAAGTCTTCATCCAATGCTCAAATCCCACCGCGAATTTTATCAGCTAGACCTCGATACCGGCTGGGAAACGATTCCCGGTTACCCGCGAGGCATTCAACAGAAAATCCTATCCGGCAAACTCGACGAACCGGCGCGGTCGGGTATCCGCACTCGCCTGCTTCGTTTTGATCCAGGCGCCTTTACCACGAAGCCTTTCGAGCACGAGTATTGGGAGGAGGTTTTTCAGCTCTCCGGCGATCTCTCGGTCGGCGGACAGACTTTCGGACCGATGACCTATGCGTGTCGGCCGCCTCACGTGCCACACGGTCCGTTCAGCAGCCGCGATGGTTGCCTGCTGCTCGAGTTTCATTTCTTCAATCCGCTTGAGCGACCCCCGTTGCCATGAGCCGGTTGGTTCTCGACATCGTTCGACCGTCCGGCACCACAGCGGTCGTCTTCGAACCGCGCCGGATGATCAACGCCGGCTACGTCGGCCGTGATCAGGCCGCGGTCCGGCAACATATCGAGGAACTCTGCCGCGAAGGGGTCGCACCACCGCCTTCCGTGCCGATGTTGTATCCTATGGAGCTCAGCAGTCTGACGACTGACTCACGGATTGAGGTCGTAGAGCCGAGAACATCCGGCGAAATCGAGTTCGTCCTCCTGGTGGAGGGGAGCCGTGTCCTGGTTGGCGTTGGCAGCGATCACACCGATCGCCTACTCGAGACAACCGACGTGCTCAAATCCAAGCAGGCCTGTGCAAACGTGATGGGCCGCGCTGTCTGGGACTACGAGGACCTCCGGGATCATTGGGATCGCCTGCAGTTGCAGAGTTCGGTGCGCGCCTCGTCCGCTGAGATCTGGAAGCCATACCAGAGTGCTTCGGTCGCATCGATCCTCGCGCCCGAACAGATCCTCGAACTCGTACGGTCGCGCATGACTGACCACTGCCTCGACCGCACCCTCATCTTTTCGGGTACGATTCCCTTGCTGGACGGAAAGATGATCTATGGTTCCGAATTTCAATGTGCGCTGATCGATCCCGTCCTGAACCGTACCCTACACTGCGCTTATGAGGTGGTTCATCTGAATTACCTGACGCGCCACATGTGATCGCTCCGCCGCGCGTACCCTAAAATTGCGACCGATGTCATCCACCCCTTCCGGTCCCACTCGCGTTCGTTACAAGGTGCTGGGCTTCACACTGGCGCTGACTGCCATTTCCTACCTCGACCGCGTCCGTATTTCGATGGCTGCTCCCGCCATCAAGGCCGATCTCGGCCTCAGTGACACGCAGATGGGATATGTCTTCAGCGCGTTCATGCTTTCCTACGCGTTGTTCGAGATTCCCGCCGGCTGGATGGCAGATCGATTTGGACCTCGCCTCACACTGGTGCGAATTGTCGTCTGGTGGACAGTCATGTCGGCTCTCACAGGCGTGGCTACTGGGCTGTGGTCGCTCTTCATTGTACGATTGCTGTTCGGCATGGGAGAGGCGGGCACTTTTCCCGGACTCTCACGTGTCTTTGTACGCTGGCTTCCGCCGCGCGAACACGGCCGGGCTTTTGGCCTGGCGTTGATGCTCGGCGCGCTGGCGGGAGCGCTTTCGCAGCCACTCTTGGCTGCCTTGCTGGGCGCCATGTCGTGGCGATGGGTGTTTCCGCTGTTTTCGGTTCTCGGGCTCGTGTGGATCGTCCTTTGGCTGCGCAGCTTTCGGGACGACCCGCACGACCATCCCGGTGTGAATGCCGCCGAACTTGCAGTGATAGGCAGTGAGCCCCCATCGAAGCAGCCGCCGGTGCCGTGGCGAGCGCTCCTCACCAACCGGAACATGATCGCACTCTGCGTCATCTGCGGAAGCTGGCTCTACGGCTGGTATTTCTGGCTGACGTGGCTGCCATCCTACCTGCTGCGCGCGCATGGATTCGACCTGAAGGCTGCAGGATGGCTGGCTGCTCTGCCGCTGGTCTGCAGTGCGTTTGGACTGTTGGGCGGGGGTTGGGCGAGTGACATCCTCACGAAACGATGGGGCGCCCGGCACGGTCGGCGGACACCTGCCCTCGTGTGTCTGCCTTTCGCCGTACTTTCGATCGTCGTCGGCATCTCCGCCACACAACCGGTCGTCGCGGCGCTGCTGCTTTCCGCCGCGGCAGGTTTTGCAGCGCTGTCCTTGAGTCCCATTTTTGCCGTCTGCCTCGAAATCGGCGGAAAACATGCCGGCGTGGTGACAGGCGTGATGAACATGGTCGGCAATCTCTTCGGCGCCCTATCGCCCTTGGTAGTTGGGTGGTGTGTCCAGAATCTCTCGTCGTGGAACATCCCGCTCATGATCATTGCGGGATTCTATCTTCTCGCCGCCGTCTGCTGGCTCGTGATCGATCCCGCGAAGCGGATTTAATGCCAGCAGGCTGCCTGACACGTCCTTCGCGAACGCAGGTTTCGCCCCGCTTCCTTCACCCGATCCCTCAAGTCATGAAATCCACCGCGTTCCTATTTCCTCTGTTCGGGATCCTCGCAGCGGCTTCGCTCTCGGCCCAGGAAAAGGCTCCCTCCAAGCCCAATCCTTCCCCCACGTATGCGAATGTCCGTTACGGCCCCCATGAACGGAATATCCTGGACTTCTGGCAGGCGAAGTCCGACCGCCCGACACCCGTTGTCGTCTCGATCCACGGCGGAGGATTCCGCCGACTCAACAAGTCCGTTCGCAGCGAGATTCTCGACGTGTGCCTCGCCAACGGCATCTCGGTTGCCGCGATTTCGTATCGCTACTCCACGCAGGCAATCGCTCCGGCGCCGTTTCTGGATTCGGCCCGCGCAGTACAGTTCCTGCGCTCGAGGGCGAAGGAGTGGCATATTGCGAAAGAGCACTTCGGGGGAACTGGTGGATCCGCGGGTGCAGGCATGGTCCTTTGGCTTGGGTTTCACGATGATCTCGCAGATCCAGACAACGCCGATCCCGTCCTGCGTGAATCCTCACGTCTGAGCTGCATGGCTGTCATCAACAGCCAGACATCCTACGACCCTCGTTTCATCAAGGCGCTGTTTCCGCCCAATGCCCCTCTGCCTGCAGAGGACGCGCTCGCAGACCTTTTTGGGATGAAAACCATGAACGATTTCGAAAGCGCACCTCCCGAAAAGGTCCGACTATTTGAGGAGGTGTCCCCCATCCATCACCTTACCCGAGACGACGGTCCGGTCCTCATGATTTATCCCCTGAGAATGGACGCACCTCCCGATATTCACCATCCGCTCTTCGGCATGCGACTGAAGGAAAAGATGGACGCATTGAAAATTCCCTGTGAGGTCATGCCCGGGACAGCCCATTTTGATCAGGCTCAAGTCCTGGCGTTTTTTCGACAATACCTGAAACCGTAGACGAGAACTCAAGAAGCAAAACCATCACTCGTTGTTCACCATCGCACGCCTGAGACTAAAGAAAGCAATTTATGCCGCTGAAAACCGATCTGCCCAATGGATGCGCCGCACTTGCTTGTTGAGCACACTGCCATCAGTGCGGGAAACCTCACAAATCCTAGCCTGAATTTTTTCTCATGAAAACTCGTGCCCGCGTTGCTTTGCACGCCTCCATTTGCGTCTTCGCCCTCGCAGCGGGAAGCCTTGCTTTCTCTACAACCGTTGCAGAGTTTAGGTCATTTGACCCATCCGGGCACAACCCAGGATGGACCCACTGGTCTCCCAGGACCGAAATTTCGCCCCTTTTTTCAATCGACCCTGCGGCCGGGCGTACAGGCAAGGGCGCGCTAAAGTTGGAAACGCGTCACGTCGGCGAGATCGGAGCATGGCAGCGACAGATCGAGGTGCAGCCCGGCAATATCTATCGATTCACCGCATGGTACCGCGGGGAGGCTTTGCCCAATGAGCAACGCTCCGTGATTGCCAGGCTTTCGTGGCTCGGCAAAGAGGGACGTCCATTGTCCCGGCAGGTGCGCCCCCCCGAATACGCGGCCGTCGTCCGCCGCGAATCCGGATGGTCACAGGTGGAGCTCGTTTCGCAGGCACCCGACCAGGCAGAATCACTTGATGTGCGGCTCACCCTGGCATTTGCACCCGGTGGGTCCCTGTGGTGGGACGATATTGCTTTGAGCAAAAGGGTTCCTCCGCCGGACCGCCCCGTTCGCGTCATGACCGTGCACTTTCGACCCAAACCCACGGGCTCGGCTGAAGAGAGCGTCGAAACATTCTGCACACTCGTGGAGAAAGCTGCGGACCAGAAACCGGACATCGTCTGCCTGCCGGAAGGCATAAGCATCGTCGGCACCCGAGCCCGCTTTGCGGATGTTGCCGAACCGATCCCTGGGCCGAGCACGCAACGCCTGAGCCGCCTTGCCAGAAGCCTGCGCAGTTACGTGGTTGCGGGAATCTATGAACGGGTGGAGCCGCTAATCTACAACACCGCCGTCCTGCTCGATCGCGAAGGCAACCTGGTTGGTCGGTACCGGAAAACCCATCTCCCCAACGAAGAATGGGAAAAGGGTCTCACTCCTGGCGAATGTTACCCGATATTCGAGACCGACTTTGGAAAAGTGGGACTGATGATTTGCTGGGATGCACGTTTCCCAGAGCCATGCCGATCCATGGCACAGCAGGGAGCCAGGCTGATCCTGCTGCCAACCTGGGGCGGCGACGAAGTCCTGGCGTGCGCACGCGCGCTTGAAAACAACGTATTCTTCGTGAGTGCAGGCTACGACATGAAAAGTCTGATCCTGAATCCCGAGGGCAAAGTGCTCGCAGAGGCGAAGTCAGACTCGCCAGTCGTGACCACCGAGATCCATCCCGATCGCAAGATCTACCAGTTCTGGGTAGGTGACATGAGCATGCGGACCTGGATGGAAACCCGGGGAAACCTGCCCCCAAATTAGCACCTTGGCGCTGCATAAAGGCAGTCATCTCGACGCTCTCAGCTTCTTCAATGATTTGTACTTCGTGATTGACGAAATGCAACATACTGCACATTGCATATCAAACGTGAATCGCGAAACACCAGCGTCACGGCCGACACCACACTCCGAAATCGATCCTGCGATCCGGAAGAAGGTTCTCCGCATGATTCCGTACGGAATCCATGTTATCACCGCTCACTTCGAGAACCAAGTCGCCGCGGCGACGATCGATTGGGTGACCCAATCCTCGTTCGAACCACCCATGGTCGTTTGCTGCCTGCGGCGCGATAGTCACATCTATGAGATTGTAACCAAGGCCCGGTCATACGCACTCCATCCGCTCGGGGCGGATCAAAAGGCGTTCGCGATGCACTTCTTCAAAAATCGCGAGGCAAACGAATCCACCATCAACGGTCAAAGCTACCGCCTGGGTCCACTGTCGGTTCCGCTTCTGACCGATGCGCCGACGCACCTGGTGTTGCAGTATTGCGCTGAACTGCCCCAAGGCGATCACGCTGTCGTCCTTGGCCAGGTCATCCATGTTGGATTGAATCGCGAAACCCCGCCCCTCCTGCTCCGCGACACCGGCTGGCAATACGGCGGCTGAACAGCACCTACTCCAAGATGAGAACTGGCGCTTCCTATCTCGCCGCCCTGTCAGACGGCCGCGAAATCATGATCGATGGAAAGTTGGTCAAGGACGTCACCCGGCATCCCGCATTCGCCGGTGTATGCAGAACGGTCGCCGGCCTCTACGACTTCATTGCAAGCCATCCGGACGAGATGACGTTCACCTCTCCGTCCAGCGGCAAACCCGTCTCCCTCGCCCACATCATTCCCCGTTCGCGCGAGGATCTTGCCCGACGTCGGCACGCGTTGACGCGAATCGCCGAACACACGTTCGGACTGTTGGGACGCAGCCCGGAACACGTCGCCGGTTTCATCGCAGGTTTCGCAAGCGCTCCGGAACTCTTCGGCAGGCAAGGCGCGCGTTTCGGAGAGAACATCCAGCGCTTCCACCAGAAAATCCGGGATGAACACCTTTACGTCACCTACGTCATCATCCCGCCCCAGGTGGATCGCTCGAAGACGGCCCATGAACAGGCGGAGTCCCATATTCCTGCCGGGGTCCTGAAGGAAACTCCGGAGGGTCTCATCATTCGTGGAGCCCAGATGCTCGGCACGGCATCAGCCATTTCCGACTACCTTTTTCTCAGCTGCATCCAGCCGCTGAAGCCGGGTGATGAGAACTACGCCATCTCCGTCGCAGTCCCGATGAACGCGCCGGGACTGCGCCTGTATCCAAGACGTCCCTACGCCATGGGTGCGACAAGCGTATTCGACTATCCGCTCTCGACGCGCTTCGACGAATCGGACGCCCTGGTGGTGTTCCGGGACGTACTCGTTCCCTGGGATCACGTTTTTGTCGATCGAAACGTTGCCCTGACCCGTGCGCAGTGGTTCGAGACACCCGCGCACATCCTGGGCAATACACAGGCCCAGATCCGACTGGTCACCAAACTGAAGTTCCTCGCAGGCCTAGCGCGGAAGATCTGCTCCACAAACGGGGTCGACTCCATCCCTTCGGTTACCTGGGACCTCGGCGAGATTGCATCACTCGCCTCGCTCGTTGAAGGAATGGTGCTCGCCGCGGAATCCACCGCCATTGCCAACGCGAACGGCGTGGTCCATCCCAACCCGCGTTTTCTCTACGGCGTGATGGGCCTGCAGGCGCAGCTCTACCCGCGCATGATCCATCTGCTCCGGGAACTGGTCGGCGGTGGAGTCCTTCAGGTTCCATCGTCGGTTGCCGAATTCGCCAATCCCGATGCCGCCACCGACCTGCGACGTTATGTGCAATCTCCGGGAGTGAGCGCCGACGAGCGGGTGAAGCTGTTCAAGCTCGCCTGGGAAATGATCGGTTCGGAATTCGGCGGGCGGCACCAGCAATACGAGATGTTCTACTCCGGAGCTCCCTTCGTCGCGAAAACCTACTCCTTCCGCAACTACGACTTTACGGAATCGCTCGCACTGGTTAAGTGTTGCCTGGATGGCTATGACATGCACTCGAAAAGTGAGTACTCAGCTTGACGAAGTGGTTTCGTTTTCGCTGAGGCCCTTCCCGATCTCGATCAATCGCCCGCTTTGGCGGACCAGGCGTTGAGAGACCCACGGGAGCTGATTGCACCGGCAGCCGTGCATTCAGGTGTCAGCTACGGGAGTTCGAATGCACACGGAGATTGCCTCGCGTCTGCGGCCCTTCATCGATCCTTGTGGAATCCGTTCAGAATCCTCATGCTCCTTGGGCTCGAGAGCGTCTCCGCCTCATTCTCCGCAATGTCCTCATACATCCGTCTTCTCGCTTGTTTCGGAATCTTCAACTTGCCGTTCGCTCAGGCGAAGCAGACTGACACAGCGCCGCAGGCAGGCGCTGGATCGCCGATCCGTGTGCTCCTCATCGATGGACAGAACAACCACCTCTGGCGGGTGACGACTCCCTTGCTGAGGCGGATCCTCGAGGACACGGGCCGATTCCAGGTCGACATCTCCACGACGCCCACCACACCCGTCCGACCAGCCCTTTCGAAGACTGCAACGGCAGGGGAAAGAGCTGCGCACGAAGCGAAGCTCAAAGACTACGAGGCCGCACTTGCCGAGTACCAGGCCCGGCACGAAAAATTGTGGTCCACCTGGCGACCCGTATTCTCGAACTACGCGGTCGTGCTCTCGAACTACAATGGTGAAAACTGGCCTGAACCGGTCAGGGCCGCGTTTGTCACATTCGTAAGGAACGGCGGCGGTTTTGTCTCCTACCATGCGGCCGACAACGCTTTCCCGGAATGGCCCGAGTACAATGAGATGATCGGACTCGGTGGCTGGGGAAATCGCACCGAGAAGGACGGCCCCTACCTGCGCCTCCGCAAGGGGCATTGGACCCGGGACATGACACCCGGTCGTGGAGGTGCCCATGGACCACAGCACGAATTTCTCATCGAGGCGCAGGCTCCTGACCACCCCGTCATGCGAGGCCTGCCTGCCACCTGGATGCACGCCCAGGATGAACTCTACGACAGTCTGCGCGGCCCCGCGAAAAACCTGCTCGTGCTCGCTTCCGCGAAATCTCCGCGGACCCAGGAAGAGGAGCCCCTCCTCATGGCCATTTCCTATGGCAAAGGGCGCATCTTTCACACCGCTCTGGGACACGGCATGGAAGCGCTTCAAGGCCTCGGCTTTCAGATCACGCTGGCGCGCGGCACGGAATGGGCCGCCACCGGCAAGGTAACCCTGCCAGCCCCAAGCGCCTCGGCATTGGCTGCAAACCGGGCTTCACTTCATCCGGTGGCAATCTCGCCCTAGATCGATTTATATTCAGCCAGGCGGTCCCTGCGCGGAGTGAATCTGCCCTGTACCCCGAATCCGGATGAAAGTCCTCTTCCTGCACGCTCACTTTGACGACTATGAGTTCACCGCAGCTGGCACCTTCGCACTTTGGCGCCAGAACCTTGGGCCAGACCTGCGGACGCGCCTGGTGGTCTGCACCGACGGCGCGGCCGGACATCATTTCCGCACGCGCGAGGAAACCGCACGGCTGCGCTTCACCGAACAGCAGGCCTCCGCCCGCATAGGCGGATTCGAATTCGATGTGCTTCGCCTTCCCGATGGACGCGTCCCGCGCGAGGCTTTGCAGATCGACATCCCGTTGCTCGCCGCGCTCTGGAAGACGATCCGCGACTTTGAACCGGATTATATCTTCTGTCCTCCGCTCTCCGGCGACACCCTGGCAGGCATCCACAACGACCATGAAACCATCGCCGGCGCCGTCCGGCGGGTGGCGTACCTGATCAATGTCCCGCACGCGTTCACGCCGGAGTATGCCGCGGATGAAACCCATTCGAAACCTTGCAAGGTACCTGTGATCCTCAGCGTGTATGATGGCTACATGTCTGGAGCGAACTCGTTCGATTTTGCCGTCGACGTGGAGTCCGTGTTTTCCCAGATCGCAGAGATGACGTGGTGCCATCAGTCGCAGATTCGCGAGTGGCTGCCTTGGGTGGGCCGCCACCGAATGGCGCCGCCGGCATCCCTGGAGGAATGGATGGTGACACTTCGCAAACGCTTCGATCGGGGCAATCGCGAGCTCGGCCTCCCCGGTCCGCATGCGCACGAGGTTTTCAAGATCACCGCCTGGGGCGAGGTCCCCACCCTGGCGCAGCTTGAGCGCGACCTGCCGCCACTCAAGCAGACTCCGGACCAACGAGCCACCCTTGAGGCGCGCCTGCACCGCTGGAACCACGAGTAGGCTCCGCTGTGCAGAGGTGCTTCCCGTTTGAGTGACATCACAACCAACAAGTCGTTGTATTTCACGAATCGCAACCACGGCTCATCCACTTCTCATGATAACGGCCCTGTTTTATCGTACTCTCGTCCTCGTCTGCTCCTGTGCTTTCCCACTGTGCGCGTTCGCGAACGTTTCCTCCACTCCCCGCTGGAACATTCTATTCGTATTCGCTGACGACTGGGGACGCTATGCCAGTTGTTACAAGGGGCTCGATGGCCGGACGGGATTGAACGATGTCATCTCGACTCCCCATTTCGATCGCGTGGCACAAGACGGAGTGCTCTTCCGCAACGCCTTCGTGAACGCGCCGAGCTGTACACCGAGCCGGAGCTCACTGCTGTCCGGCCGGTACTTCTTCAACACGGGTCTCGGCGCGATCCTGCGCGGAGCAATCTGGGATGAGTCCATCCCGTCTTTCCCACTGCTCCTGCGTGATGCCGGTTACCACATCGGCAAGAGCTACAAGGTCTGGAGTCCGGGAAACCCGGTGGACGCGCCGTTCGGTAGGCAGCGTTACGCCTACGAAAAGTCAGGCGGTGCTCCCAATAATTTTTCGGAGGAATCCTATGCGCGCATGGAGAAGGGCATGAGTGTGGAGGCGGCGCGCGCAGAAATCCTTGCCCAGGTGAGGGGAAACTTCGATGCCTTTCTTGCTGATCGCAAGCCCGGCCAGCCTTGGCTCTATTTCTTCGGCACCACGACGACCCATCGCAAATGGATCCGCGGTTCGGGCAAGAAACTCTGGGGCATCGATCCCGATCGCTTGAAGGGCAGGATGCCCGCGTTCCTTCCAGATGTGCCGGAGGTGCGTGAGGACGTCGCCGACTATCTCGGCGAATCCCAGGCCGTCGATGCCGAACTGGGGATCCTGCTGGAGCGACTCCAGGCAAGCGGCGACGCGGATCGCACCTTGATCGTCGTGAGCGGTGATCATGGAATGCCAGGTGTGCCTTTCGGGAAATGCAATCTCTACGATCACGGCACTGCAGTCGCCCTGCTGATCCACGTGCCCGGAGTGAAAGGAGGCCGCATCGTTGATGACTTTGTCTCGCTGCCGGATCTCGCACCGACGTTCATGGAAATCGGTGGAGTGAAGATCCCTGACGGGCTCTATGGCCGATCCTTAGTATCGTTGCTGAAATCCGGACGCGAGGGGCAGATCGAACCGGATCGCACGTGGGTCATCTCCGGTCGCGAAAGGCATGTCGACGTCGCCCGCGAGGGAAACTTGCCGTATCCGATGCGGGCGCTGCGGACAAAGGACTTCGTCTACATCCGCAACTTTGCGCCGGATCGCATGCCAATGGGCGATCCGCTGAAGGCACTCACCCCCGAAGCCTATCGCAGTGGGGCGCTTGTCGAGGATACGCGCATTGGCTTCGCCGACATGGATGGAGGTCCGACAAAGGCCTGGATGATCGCACACCGCGACGATCCACAGTGGCGCTGGCTTTACGAACACGCCTTCGGCAAGCGCCCCCTGGAGGAACTCTATGACCTGCGCAAGGATCCCGACCAGGTGAAGAACGTGGCAGGCGATCCGCACTATGCGGAGATGAAAGAGGAACTCGCTGCCCAGTTGATTGGCCGACTCAAGGACGCGGGTGATCCCAGGGTAGTTGGCGACGGCAAGACCTTTGATCGCTCGCCGTTCACTGACCCTTCGGGCGAAGGCCCGGATGGCCGCCCTCTCAAGGGAAGCGCAGGAGGCAGAAAAAACGTGCAGTGAACCTCAGTTGGAGGTGCCTGTGATCTACCTTCTTGCCCGCACCACTGAAAAATCCGTGATTCTCAGGTGGCTCTTCACCGTGCGAAATCCAAACCACCCCCACTCCAGCGGATGCGGATCCTTGAAACGAAGGATGCGCTCGCCATCCCTCCAATACTCGGCAGCTCCGTCCTTCGCGACAACCCTGATGTGAACCGGCTTGCCGGCGGTCAGCATGAATTTCCGGTCCGAGAGATCATGCTCAGGCAACAACGGACGCAGCGCCGTGCCGTCATAGCGGCGGAAGCGGGTCGTCGTATTGTTGTTTGCACCATACCCGACGTAGTAGGTGAACAGCCGATCGTACTCCGAAAACTTCCCGCTGCGTGCGTTGCCAGGTGCGAAGGGGGCATCCGTTTTTTGAATCTCCTGCGCCATCCAGAAGCAATTCACGTCGGAAACACGATCGCTCGGCGTGGGACCCAGGATCGGTGTCACCGTGAAACTGATTTCCACAGGCGCCGTCAGCTTCTCGCGCCACCACACTGTGCAACCCGCCTTGTCACGAATCTCCATTACTCCGCCTTTCATCGTGACCGTGCCACCCGGCATCTGTTCAACCACCCAGAGCGACGGATCACCCGTGGGAGCTTTCGCCGGCATGGCAGGTGCGATCAGAAGCACAGCCATTCCCGTGAATACCTTGCATGCCAACTTGTGCATCATGGGAAGACCCTACTTCTGCCACCTCGACACGCCACCCGAATTTCTGTCATTGCAACCGGCGCGTTCCTGCAAAATTCGTGATCGTTTGATGCAATTTCCGGTCAGCCCAAAGCACTTGATTTTGCATACAAACGGCATGAATCGCTTCGCCTTATCAATGATGCATCAAACACGTGCGACGGTCGGCCGTCAAAAGAACGCTGGATGATAAAATGGCGTAAACCAAAATCCTCCTCCGAGAACCCGCATTGAAAGCGCCGATGGAGGGGCTATTGCTGGTCTGTGTACGACGGCTTCTTCCATCTGCACACTCGCCATTCGTTCACCATGCTTCGTCGCTATTGCAGCAATCTGAGACCCGGTAAACAAGTCACCCCCTATGCGCTCCTTCTCTGGATCGCGTCCCTTTTCGCCGCGCCCATCGCCACCGCGACGACTGTGATTCCGCCCGACTTCTCCCAGCTTGTCTCCTCGGCCACACGGATCGTGCAGGCAACCGTTGAAGGCTCGGAATCCGCCTGGGTGAATCAACAGGGCTTTCGCGTCATCAAGACATGGGTCACGCTTCACGTGAGCGAGGATCTCACTGGCAGTGGTGAATCAGGGACCTTGAAACTGGAATTCCTCGGTGGCCGGGTGGGTGACGACGAAATGCGCGTCGAGGGTTCGCCTCGTTTCATTGCCGGAGAGGAAGTCATCCTGTTTGTTGCAAACAACGGAGTCGATGCCTGCCCGTTGGTTTGCTGGGGGCACGGCGCTTACGCCATCAAGACCGACGCAGCAACGAGCGCCAAACGGGTGTATCGCGTCAACGGTGCTCCTCTCGCCTCAACGTCGGATGTCGAGTTGTCCCTGACATCCTCTTCATCCGCCCATCCTGCGATCGCTGCCTCCAACCTCAGCCGCACGGCCTTGTCGGTGGACGAGTTCAAGTCCGCGATCCGCAATCAACTCCGACAAGTCCGCAATGCGAACTGATCCGCGCCGATACACTGCGGCAGCGCTCTGCGGGCTGCTGGTGCTCTTTGCCTGCGCATCTTCCCTGCGCGCCTACGTCACAAGTTCGTCGAAATGGACCGGGCCGATCGTCCTGCACCTGGCCCTGGGCACCCCAGCTTCGCCGCTCACTGACGGATCCACTACCTGGGACTCTGTCGCGCAAGCTGCTCTGGCAGCCTGGAACCCCTACATGGGCTCGATCCAGTTCTCGGGTGTCAATGCATCGGGCGCTGCAAAAGCCCAGGGCAACGGCATCAACAACGTCTTTTTCTCCTCGAGCGTCTACGGCAGCGCGTTCGGCTCCAATACCCTCGCAATCACCGTTTCTTACGCATCAGGAAATCGGCGCGTCGAAGGCGATGTGCTCTTCAACACCGCGTTTGCTTGGGACTCCTATCGCGGCGCAATCCGCTTTTCCGGAGGCAACAGCATTCAGGATTTCTATCGGGTGGCGCTTCACGAGTTCGGACACGTGCTGGGACTGGATCACCCCGATCAGGCCGGACAGAGCGTGCAGGCGATCATGAACAGCACGATCTCCAATCTGGATACGCTAACAGCAGACGATGCTTCAGGTGCACTTGCACTCTATGTGCCCGGCGGTCTCACAGCACCGTCGATCAGTTCCCATCCCACCGCACAAACGGTCACGGCAGGTGCAACCGCACAATTCTCCGTCACCGCAGCCGGTAGCGCACCCCTCGCCTTCCAATGGGCGCGAAACGGCACACCGGTCTCGGGTGCGACGCAGTCCACATTGATTCTCTCCAATGTCTCCACCGCAGTCGCGGGCACCTACACGGTGACAGTTTCCAACGCAGCAGGCTCCGTCACAAGCAACGGCGCCCTTCTGACCGTGCTGCCAGCGGCAACACCGCCCCAAATCATCACCCACCCGCAGTCGCAGACAGCGATGACCGGCACATCCGTGACCTTCACAACATCCGCCTCGGGAACGCCTCCGTTTTCCTATCAGTGGAAACGCGACAACCAAACGGTCGCCATTCAATCGACCCCCAATCTCACCCTGACAAGCGTGTCTTCCGCAAGTGCGGGCTCATATACGGTGACGGTTTCCAACGCAGCCGGTTCCGCCACAAGCAATGCAGCCATCCTCACCGTCACGCCGGCCAATGTCGCCCCTGTCATCGTCAGCCCCCCGATTTCTCGCACCGTGGCCTTGGGCAACCCTGTCAGTTTCCAGGTGGTCGCCTCGGGTACGCCGCTGCCGAGCTACCAATGGTTCCACGACGGCATCGCCATTCCCGGAGCCACCTCGTCCACGTTCACAATTGCGTCCGTGGCACAAGAGGATGCAGGTGCCTACACGGTCGTGGCGACAAATTCCGCCGGTTTCGTAACCAGCCCGACCGCGCTCCTCACGATCAGCGTGCCACCAACAATCACCACCGGTCCGGTATCGCTCACGATCACCGCAGGCAATCCCGTCAGTCTTACCGTGAGTGCGTCGGGCTCCGCCCCGCTCTTCTACCAATGGTCAAAGAACGGCAGCAGCATTCCCGGTGCAACCGCCAGCACCTTCACACTCGGCTTTGCCAATGTCAGCGACTCCGGCACCTACACGGTGCGCATAACCAACTCAGCGGGCTTCGTAATCAGCTCTCCCGCGGTTCTCACGGTCACACCGGCGTCATTTGCACCGGTCATCCAATCACAACCCCAGTCCGCTACAGTCGCTGCGGGAGGCAGCGCGACGTTCTCCGTTGGTGCCACCGGCCTGCCAACGCCGGATTATCAATGGAGCAGAAATGGCACCGCCCTATCCGGCGCAACCTCCGCCTCCCTTGTCCTGAACAACCTTTCACCCGCAAACGCCGGTAGCTACACCGTTCGGGTGTCGAACAGTCTGGGCAGCGTGGTCAGTTCCGCGGCCGTTCTTACCGTCACCACGCCTCCCTCCATCGTGTCACAGCCCGCAAGCCAGACGGTCACCGCCGGTGATACGGTTTCGCTTTCCGTTGTCGCCACTGGCACGGCTCCACTCAGCTACCAATGGAAAAAGGATTCGAACCCTATCGCGGGAGCGAATGCCAGTACGCTCAACTTCACTCCCATCAGCCTGAGTGACGCCGGTGCCTATACGGTGACGGTCCAAAATGCCCTTGGCAGTGTCACGAGTACCGTGGCGACTCTCACGGTCCAGCCTCCCTATTCGCCACCAAAAATCCTGACACACCCGGCGTCGCAGACTGTGATCTCAGGCGACACGGTCACCTTCCGCGTAGTCGCATCGGGACTGCCGACTCCCACCTACCAGTGGTTCAACGGCGCCGCACTCATTCCGGGCGCCACGGATTCCTCCTTCTCGATGAGTGGAGTTTCCATCATCAATGCAGGCGGTTACCGCGTCGTGGTATCCAACTCGCTTGGAAGCCTGACCAGCGACTCCGCTTATCTCACCGTCCTCGCTCCTCCGCACATCCTCAGCGCCCCTTCCAGCCAGTCGGCAGTATTGGGTGCGACGATCTCGCTTGAAGTCAGCGCCTCAGGCACCGCACCGCTTTCTTACCACTGGTACCGGAACGACACGCCAATCTCAGGAGCGACACAGCCATCCCTCACGCTGGCATCACTCACGAATGACGACGCGGGCACCTACAAGGTCACTGTGAGCAACCCGGCAGGCTCGGCCACGAGCAATCCCTTCACGCTTTCGCTCAGCGCCGCTGCTGCGCCGCCGGTCATCACGGGCGGACCCCTGACCCAGACCGCCATGGAGGGCTCTGCCGTGACGTTTACCGTGGGCGCTTCAGGTACCGCGCCGTTCACCTACGCCTGGTCGTTCAACGGGCAGGATATTCCCGGCGCCACTCAGTCGACCTACCTCATCCCGAACGTAAAGCTCACCGATGCGGGTGAATACCGCGTGCGTTTGACCAATGCCGCAGGCTCGGCCCTTTCTCCTATCGCAACGCTCACCGTCACCCCTCCACCGACTGCGCCACACATCATCGTGCAGCCGCAGAGTCAGGCCGTTGTGCCCGGTTCAAACGTCACCCTGCAGGTCGTCGCCGATGGCACAGGACCGTTGCGCTATCAGTGGTACCGCGACGGCACGCCGATCGCAGGCGAAACGTCGTCCGCGCTGCAGCTCCTGAATTTTAGCGCCGAAGTCACCGGCGAATACTTCGTACGGGTCACCTCAGCAGTCGGCAGTGTCACGAGCCGGAATGCATCGCTCACGCTCCTGCCACCCTCGGAGGTGGTAAACCTGTCCGTTCGCGCCCAAGCAGGAAGCGGGGAAAACGCACTCACCGTCGGCTTCGTGATCCGCGGTTCATCGAGCAAATCTCTCCTGCTGCGCGGAATCGGCCCCACCCTCACATCCTATGGCGTGCCGAATGTTCTCGCCGATCCACAGCTTCGCCTCTTCCGGGAGGGCGCCCAACCGATCGGCAGCAATGACAACTGGGGCTCCACCCAGGGAATGGCGGCGGTATTCACGAGCGTGGGTGCATTTGAACTGCCATCCGCATCAAAAGACTCCGCCATCGTTTCCGCATTGGCGGAGGGCTCCTACACCGCGCAGCTCACGAGTACGGATGCTGGCACAGGCGTCGCTCTGGTAGAACTGTACGACACGCAACCCGGCAGTCCGGGAGCCCGGCTTGTCAATCTCTCCGTCCGAAACTTTGTCGGCACGCAGGAAAATACGCTCCTCGTGGGTGTGATTGTCAAAGGCACCCTCCCGAAACGGCTGCTGATTCGTGGAGTCGGACCGACCCTGCGCGAGTTCAATGTGAGCGGTGTCCTGGAGGATCCGAAACTCGCGGTGATCTCCGGAGCGGATATCCTTTCCGAAAACGACAACTGGGGAGGAACCGCTGCATTGAAATCCGCATTTGAAAGTGTGGGCGCCTTCGCTCTTCCAGCGACCTCAGCCGACTCCGCCATGATTCTCTCCCTGCAACCCGGCACCTACAGCATCAGGCTGTCCGGTGCAGGCGATTCGACGGGCGTGGCAATTCTCGAGATTTACGACCTGCCCTAGTCCACCACTGTCCTGAGAACGGCTACCTTCGCGCAAGGCAGACTCCGAGACTCAGCAGAGCCCAGAGCCGTCGCGCGCGCCGCTGGTCGTTCCCGGCCGACATCGACGCAAGCAGGGCCTTTCCGTCCAGTTTGAAATTCGCGCTGCCGTTCAGCGTTTCCACCGCCCCCATGAAAAGGGGACACATCGGTCCGGTCAGCAGGCGTCGTGTATCGATGTTGAATCCGATCTTGGGACGCGCAGCTGCGACACGTCCTTCCGGGGAGAGCAGTTCCACAAGCCGCGGTTTGGGAACAGGCCCTGAACCCGTGAACTCCTCGGGCGCGCAGAGCACGCATTCCATGTATCGGCGACCCAGATACGGAACCCGCATCTCCAGGCCATGCGCCATGGTGACCACATCCCCGTCCCGCAGCAGCGTGTTCCTGAGGTAGCCCGCAATATCGGCGACACGGATCTGCTCACGCAAGCCCAGTGACAACAATGCCTCGCGATTGAAGACCAGCCTCCGTTCTCGCTCCAGCAGCATCGGGTCACGAGCCGGAGGAAATAGCCTCAGAATTTCCGTGCTCGCGAAATAGCGTCGCTTCTCCAGGACAAGTTCCTCCGCGCTTTCGAATGAATCGATCAAGGATGTTATGCGCACCGCACGCCCATCGCCGCGAATCACCTTCGACAGCGCCGCACCCGCACCTCGTACCAGGCTCGCACCGAACGCATTTTTCGGAAACAGCCGCATCAGTCTGGCGAGACGGCGCGGGTGCCCATAGTCGCCATGCAGTTCGTCCGCACCGGTTCCGCTGAGAACGACTGCCAATCCTTGGGCGCGCGCCGCCCGTGAGACCAACGCCAGGTTGATGCCATCCGCGGAGGGCAGATCCAGGGAATCAAGAGCGTCGCGAACCCATGAAACCCGTTCGCTCTCCGAGACCGATACCGTGTCATGGCGCACGCCGAGTCGCGCTGCCGTGGCGCGCGCCGCCGCGATCTCATCCCGCTCGGTCAATTCCCCACCCAGCGTGAATGCACGAATCTGATCCGCTCCGCCTGCTTCAACCGCCTGCTCGAGCAGAAGCGTCGAATCAATGCCGCCCGAAAGAAAGACGCCCAGCGGAACATCGCTGGTCAGCTGGCTTCGGATCGACGCCACCAGATGTTCCCGATGCAGTTCCTGCCACTCGACTGCTGAATGTCCCGGCGATTCTCCCGCCATTTCTTCCAGCGACCAAAAGCGTTGAAAACAAAGCGGAACAGGCAGCCCCTCGCCAATGCTGATCTCGGCATAGTGCCCCGCAGGAAACGCCCGGATGCCCTCGTAAAGCGTCGCGGGCTCCCGAAAACTGCCCGTCTCCAGGTAATCCAGGATCGCGGCCGGATTGAGCGATCGCTCCACCAGGCCGGAGGCAAGAATCGCCCGTGTTTCCGAAGCAAAACAGATCCCCCCGTCTGGCGTGCGCGCGTGATAGAGCGGTTTGATGCCGGCATGATCGCGGGCAAGACAGAGACATCGCCGCGCCACATCATGGATCGCCAGCGCAAACATGCCGTCCAGCTTTGGAAAAAGCTGCACGCCCCACTCCGCAAACCCTCGCAGCAGGACCTCCGTATCACCTGAGCCCTCGAATCGGTGACCGCGCCCGATCAGTTCCTCGCGCAGTTCGCGGAAATTGAAGATCTCGCCATTGTACACGCCGACATAACGCGACTCCTCCGTCGAGCGCGCCGACTGCAGACGCAGCGCGGAATCGAGCCGCATCGGCTGCGCGGCCTTCTCGCTGAGGTCGATGATCTTCAGACGCGTGTGCAGCAGAGTCAGCTTTAATCCATCGGGCTGATCCGCCTTCCACATGCCTTCGCCATCCGGTCCCCGGTGACGCAGCGCGGCGAGAACCGGTTCATACCGCATCTCCTTCCGGCCAATGTATCCAGCAATGCCGCACATGCGATGCTAGCTCCCTGTTCCTCCCATTGCAGACAACACGACATCCAGCCACTCATTGCGAGCAGCCTCAACCGCACCGTCATCGCAATACACCCGCGCTGCTGCCAGACGTTTCTCCTCCAACTCGCGATGTCCTTCCGCAGAAGCCAGCCGACAAAGCATCCGGACAAAACCATCGCTGTCGCCATGTGCGATGCGCCAGCCGCATCCGTGTCGCTCGAGGAGATCGGAAACACTGTTCGACGGCGATCCCAGCAGCACGAAGGGCCGCCCGGCAGTCAGGATGTTGTACACCTTCGACGGATGCACGCACCCCGACATCTTCTCGCCCATTGAAACAATCTGCACGTCGGCAGCTCCAAGCATCGCATGGAGCTCCCCGAGAGGCTGCGATGCCAGCACGATCACATGCTCCAGATTCTCCCGCACTTTCGTCTGCTCAATCGCCGCTTTGGCGAGTCCACCGCCGACGAAAACAAATTTGAAACGCGCGTCGTTCCGCAGATTCCTGGCGGCGTCCAGCATCGTGTCCAGGGGATGAACCGGGCTGTGATTCCCGCTGTACATCACGACAAAATGATTGCTCCACCCGTGCCTCTCACGAATCGCGGCAGACTCCTCCCGGTTGCCCGCCTTTTCCAGAGGCCACAGGGGAAGAACCTCAAGTCGTCGCGGATGTTTCGCATATTTCCGCACCCGGTTCTCCATGAAACGATCGAGGACGATCACCACCGCCGCATGACCCAGCACCCAGCGCTGCGATGCCGCCAGCATGCGCGTCGACCAGGCGTTCGCGGAAACCATGCCGGACTCGATCGCCTGATCAGGATTGAGGTCCATGACCCAATAGACCAGCGGGATCCGCCGAAGGCGCGCAATGGTCATCATGAACACGGGCAGCATCGGAGGTGAAGAGCTGACAAGCATGCCGCAAGGCCTGCGATGAAAGAGAGCCTGCATAGCAGCGCGAAGCGAGAATACGATCATGCTGCACAGACGTCCCGAAAGATTTTCCTTTTGAACTGGGGGACCTCCCACCCGGTGAATTGAAAGCCCTGCAGGGCATTCCTCCGCACCGGTGGTTCGACGCCCCGACTCGTTGTAGCCGCGCTCGGGAGCGACGACCGTTACACGCCAGCCGCGGCCGGCCATCGCCTCCGCAACCTCGGCCATGTACTGGCCCGCCGCGGCCGAATCCGGCACATACGCCTGCGTGGCGATAAAAACTGATTTCTCAGCATCCATCACTCCAAGCGCATCGCAGTCGCCCCTGCTTCGGTCTCCCTCCGTCGAGCGATCGTGGACAGTGCCGCCTTCAATCGCTGCACGCAGGCCGCGCGGGTAAATTCGTTTTCCCAACGCCTGCGACTCTCGCGTCCCAGGCGTTCCCGAAAGGTTGGATTCCCGGCGAGCGTGCACAGTGCGTCGGCCAGCGCCGCTTCGTCCCCTGGAGGCACCAGCAAGCCACTCACTCCGTTTTCGATGACCTCGGAGCTCGCACCCGAAGACACGCCGACGCACGGCAGGCCCCGCGCCATCGCTTCAACAAAAACAATGCCGAATCCCTCCCGCTCGCTCGGAAGGACAAACACGTCCGCCTCCCGATACCTTCGTGCCAGTTCCTCATCGCTCAGTTTACCCCAAAACCGAACCACTCCCGCCACGCGGGAAGCGGAGGCATGCCTCTCAATCTCAGTCTGGGCATCGCCGGCCCCGACAAGGTCAAGCGTTGTTCCCGGAATTCGGCGGCTCACTTCCCTCATCGCATCAAGCAGCACCCGGAATCCCTTGTACAAACCGCCCACACCGCGCGAGCGTCCAAAGCGATCGCCTGCACTCATCCGCGACACGCATAAGAAACGGCAGGCACCTCCAGGCGACGCTACTGCAATCCGCTCCATCGGTTCGCTCGCGCCAGTTCCCCAGCCTGTCACATGGACAGGAACACTCGCGAAATCAGGATTGTACCGGATAAACTGACGGCGCGTATGCTGCGAACAGGACAGAAATCCGCTGGCCCGCCGGAGTCCCCAGCGATCCCTGAGTCTCAGCTTTCGCCAGGCTTCCACCCCATGAAGGACCACCGCATAGGGGAAACCCACGCGCTCCGATATCAAGCGCGCAACGGGTGAAAGCCCGATGTGGGCGCAAACGATCAACGACCGCAAGGCATCCACGGATTGCCCGCGCGCGGCAGCAGAAACGTCGCCCGAAAAGCGTGCGTGCCCACACATGGAAACAGAATTGCCTCCGAACGCACGCCCCACCCCTGGCGGCGCGGAATCAGGTGGATCATTCGCTGCAAGCACCCACGGATTTCCGAATCCCAAATCGGCCAGACCGTCGTGGAGGAGCATGCAGGCTCTCGTGATGCCATCCGAGCGGGAGCCAAAAAACGACGGACAAACCAGAATCGGGAATTTCATCACTCGACGCCTCACGCCGGAATGCAGCCTTTGCCGCACGCTTTTATCGCGCGCAGGGTGACAGAAATTTTGGCTCCGAGGGTCACCCGGACATGAGCACTCAATTTGCGCTTCAGGGCGACAGCAAATGCATGCGTACTACTCCGCATCACAGGCGACTCCATCCCGCACCCCGTCGCCTGCTCCGAGTAACGCGGCCTTTCCCCACCGACTCAATGTATCCGAGCCAACAATGGAATTTTCCGATTCTCAAATGCCTCCAGCAAGTGCGCCTCCAATCCAGGCACCGCAAGTACCGTTGACGCTTTTCCTGCAGCAGCGACGGAGCAAGGATTTCCAGGCAGTGGCTCGATCGGGCTCGCGCGATGCACGCGGGTGATCAGCTCGGTATGACGCCGGGCGATCCTGGGGCCACAGAGAAATGTGTTTCGCCCAGCCAGACAATCCACGACTGCCTGCATCATGTGACGGCGCGCCTCGGCCGCAGCGGGCAGGCCCACCCGCTCGGTTCGACCTTCCCGCGTCTCAATGACGTAGTCGCTTTCATGGCGCCAGACGAGCCTGCCACTGTCGCCCTCCAGGTAAATTTCCGGTTCACGAGTCTCCAGACAGGCATGAGAGGCTCCAAGCCACAGTTCGACACCCTCCGTTGTCCTGGCGGTGACCACCGCAGTATCGAACATCTCGATCGCATTCGTGCGCCATAGCCGCGCCTGGACATCCTCGACAATTGCAGATTCCCCAAATGCCGCGCCTGAAAAAAAGAGCACCAGATTCACGAAGTGGCCAAAGGCATTGTTGAGCGGCGAATCAAGGACCGGCACCCCATCCACCTGCACGCGGCCCGCCCAGCCATTCCGGGAAAAATAAGTTGTGGGACGCGGCCAGAGCCCGAGGAATTTTGCCGACCGCAGCTTTCCAAGGACACCCTGAAGCAAGCGCCGCTTCACGGCCTGCACCTGCGGATTGTAGATGTCCTGAAAACCAACCGCGACAAAACGAGCTGACGCCCGCAATTCGGCGGCGATCTCATCCACTTCCGCCACGGAGCTGGCAAGGGGCTTCTCGACCAGCACATTCATCCCCGCCCTCAGGGCCGCGAGCGTCATCCGGGAGTGCAAGGCAATGCCCGTGGGAATGAGACAGAGCTCAATGCGACCGACCTCCGCTGCTATCATCTCGTCAAAGGTGGAGTACAGCCGAGTCCTGTTCCTCTCCAGCACTCCACACTCTTCCTCCATCTCGCTCCGATTGATGACCACTGCTGCCGCAAGGTCGAAATCGCCGCGCTCAACCCATTCCCGTGCCAGCTGCAGGTGAATGCGTCCATACCCCGATATACCGACAATCGCCACCCGGAAACGCGAAGGAAGGGGTTTCATGGCCGTGTCGGGGGTGAAGTTCGAGTGAGCCCGGCCTCTCCAGCATGTGCACGTCGGACAATGAGGGTCGGGAACGGACACATGGGCGGTGCGAGATCAGGGATTGAAGGGGTCGTTCTGCCGCACCATGAAAGTTGCTTTTTCGCTCGCGACTCCGCGAATCCCTGACAGTCAGAAGGGCTTCCCCAAACCTTAATGCCTCCACGTTGATAGCCGCCTGCTCAACCATGAATTCATCCATCAAATACCGCCTGTTTCTCATGATGATCCTCGAAATCGGGATCTGGGGAGCCTGGCAGATCAAGATCTTCCCGTATATGGGCATGCTGGGCTTCACCGCCGGCCAGCAGGGCTGGGTCGGCAGCGTATTCGGCATCGCATCCTTGGTGGGCATGTTTTTCAGCAACCAGTTTGCTGATCGAAATTTTGCTGCTGAGCGTTTTCTCTCCTTCAGTCACTGCGTCGGCGGAATCGCCCTCATTGCGTGCGCCTTCGTGCAGAGTTTCACCGGCTTCTTCACGCTCTTCCTTGTCTACGGACTTCTCTTCGTCCCCACAATCTCGGTAGCAAACTCGCTCGCCTTCGCCAACCTGAAGGATCCCGCCCGTGACTTTGGCTTTGTCCGCATGGGAGGGACCGTCGGATGGATCGTCGTGAGCTGGCCGTTCATTTTCCTGCTCGGCGACAAGGCAGATGCAGCGGAAACACGGTGGGTTTTCATCGTGGCCGGCGCCCTCTCGTTTGCGCTCGCAGTGTACAGCCTTACTCTTCCCCACACTCCCGCCCGGACGGATGCGCAGGGCCTTGACAGGCTCGCCTGGCTGCGCGCGGCCAAACTTCTCCACCTTCCTTTTGTAGCAATCCTCTTCCTCGTTACGTTCATCGATTCCGTGATCCACAACGGCTATTTCGTCGTGATCGACGGCTTTCTCACCCACGTCGGCATCTCCGCAAAAATGACAATGGTGGTGAGCAGCATCGGTCAGGTCGCCGAAATCGTCACCATGCTCGCGCTGGGAGTTGTTCTGAAAAAACTGGGGTGGAAATGGACCATGATCATCGGCATCCTCGGCCATGCCGTCCGCTACGGTGTGTTCACCCTGTTCGCTGATTCGGGCTACACGGGTCTCATCATCGCCGTCCAGGTGCTCCACGGCATCTGCTACGCCTTCTTCTTTGCGACGGTTTACATTTTCGTCGATGCCGTGTTTCCCTCCGACGTCCGAACGAGCGCCCAGGGTGCCGCGAACCTGCTGATCCTCGGCGCAGGCATGGTGGTTTCCAGCCAGCTCTTCCCCCGGCTCGCCGCCGCCTACTCTTCGCCCCTCGGTGTCATCGACTATCAGAAGGTCTTCCTGGTGCCGACCCTCGCCGCCATAGGGGGCATCGTGCTTCTCCTCCTTTTCTTCCGCCCGCCAACCCGCGGGCCAGGAGCTACTGCAGCGGCACCCGACTTGCCCCATTGAGCTTCCCTCCCGTTTTTTCCATGCCTTCTCCCCTTCGCATCCTCGTCGTCGGCTGTGGTCACATGGGCACTTCCCACGCCCGCGCCTACCGAAATCTCGCCCCCCATTTCGAAATTGTTGGTCTGGTCAGCCGGGGTGCTGAATCACGGCGGAAACTGAACGCGGAGTTCGGAAACGCCTATCCGGAGTTCTCCAACTATTCCGACGCCCTGGCAAAGACCCGCCCGGATGCCGTGTGCATCAGCACCTATCCGGACACGCATGCCGACTATGCCCTCGCCGCCCTGAATGCCGGTGCGCATGTTTTCCTGGAGAAACCACTCGCAGAAACAGTCGCGGACTGCCGCCGCGTCATCGACACGGCCCGCAAACTCGGCAAAAAAGTGGTCGTCGGCTACATCCTGCAGGTGCACCCTTCCTGGAAGCGTTTTGTTGAAATCACCCGAACGCTCGGCAAGCCGCTGGTCATGCGCATGAACCTCAATCAGCAGAGTTCCGGCGCAAACTGGAAGACCCACCAAAACCTCATCGCCTCGCTCGCCCCCATCGTCGATTGCGGCGTCCACTACGTGGATGTCATGTGCCGGATGACAGGCTCGCGCCCGATCCGCGTGAGCGGCATTCAGGCGCGACTCACGGACGACCTTCCCCCGGGCAAGCCCAACTACGGACACCTCCAGGTGACTTTTGAGGATGGTTCCATCGGGTGGTACGAGGCAGGATGGGGACCGATGATGAGTGAATCCGCCTTCTTCGTGAAAGATGTTGTTGGTCCGAAAGGAAGCGTAAGCATCATGGCAAAGACCGCGGGCGCCGCCGGCAGCTCCGCCTCAGTGGACTCCCACTCAAAGACCGAATCGTTGCTGCGTCACTTCTCCGACCTCCGCCCCGACGGCACCTTCTCCCGGAAGGACGAATGGATCGACGTCTCCGATGAGCCCTCGCACGACGAACTCTGCCGTCGCGAACAGGAGGTCTTTCTCAACGCCATCCGCCAGGATCTCGATCTCACCGAACACCTCGAAAGTGCCGTGAACAGCCTGAGGGTGGTCCTTGCCGCCGAGCAGTCGGCCCGGGAGGGACGAACGATTCAACTCTGACCGGGTCCCCATAGGCTTCCGTCTACCGGGAGCCCGAAGGCCCTGCCTGTATTCGCGCCATTGCGCTGAGTCACGGCCGCGCCCGTGCACCTGTATCCGCCAGCCGACTACACGCTCCAGCGCTGGAATGCCTCGATCGCCTCGTAGTTGGCGAGACCGAGACCGTCGTAGGCTGCCGCAAGCCCCCGGTTGTGCTGCTCGGCCTGCTGCCACGATTCGCGCAGCCCGGTGTCCACAGGCGTCTGGCTCCGCTGGCTCTTGTGATAGAAGATGGCCTGGGTCTTCTGCGCCAGTTCCCGCGGGCTGATCGGCACGGCCATGTCAATCTCCGCCGCCCCCCAAGGGGTTTCCACACCGCGGTAAAGCCACACACGGCAGTCGCGAAACCAGGGCTCGCCACGAAGCGCGGCACAGGCCCGGCGTACGAGATCAAAGCAGACCGCCGTCACGGACGATGGATCATCACGATCACCGGTCGCAAAAATCTGATGCGGCGCAAGGTCCTTCAGGATTCCCGTGACCGACGCCAGGTCGGCATCATCAGGGTTAAACTGCCGGTACCGGCCGCGCTCGTAAAACGCCAGGTCCATGAACCGGATGCGCTCCTTTCCCACTCCACAGGTCTGCAGGGATGCGCGTGCCTCCCCGCGCCGGAGCAATCCCTTGAGTCGCCGGATTTGCGGGGAATCACCCTCAAACGCCGTCTTCGATTCCAGTTGCGTCCTGACATCGCGAGCAAACCTCCCCGTCGCCCCTTCCTGCCGCTCAAACACCCCGCTCAGTTCCGATATCAGATCCGCCGCCATCTCAGCCTCGTCATCCGGCACAGCAAGATTGCCCGACGTCTGATAAACCACAGTCACATCGTGACCCTGCTCGACGAGCCGTCGGATCGTGCCGCCCATGCCCAGCACATCGTGCGACGGCTCAGGACTGAAGATGACCACCCGTTTGGGAAACGGATTCGCCCGCTCCGGCCTTTGCGCATCATCCGCATTGGGCTTTCCGCCAGGCCACCCGCTGATCGTATGCTGCAGTTCGTTGAAGATCCGGATATTCAGTCCATACGCGGGTCCCTGCTCCACCAGCAGGTCTGACATGCCGTGCTCGCTGTAGTCCTCATCGAGCAGTTTGAGCACGGGCTTCTGCAATTTCTGGGAAAGCCAGACAACGGCCTGCCGGGTCCGGAACGGCGTCCATTCTACGGCTCCCACAAGCCACGGGTGGCGCATGCGTGTGAGCGCCGAGGCCGCCGCCTGGTCGATCATGAAGCGCACCTTCGCATGCCCCTGGAGAAAACTCGCAGGCAGGGAATCGCTCGGCGGCATCTCCACGGCCTGCGCAATCACCGAGGCCTTTCCTTCGCCCCAGGCCAGCAGCACGATCGACCGGGCATCGAGGATCGTGCCCACACCCATCGTGATCGCAAATCTCGGCACATTCGCATCACCGAGGAAATCCCTGGCCGCATCCCGGCGGGTCAGGCTATCCAGCGTCACCAGGCGCGTGCGCGACTCACGCGTGGAGCCGGGTTCATTGAATCCGATATGACCGGTTCGCCCAATGCCAAGAATCTGGAAATCCAGGCCCCCCACCGCACGGATCCTGTCCTCGTAGCCCTTGCACCAGGCGAATACCTCCGCTCGAGGAACCATTCCGTCCGGAATGTTCACGTTCTCTGCTGGAATATCGATATGGTCGAACAACTGCTTGTGCATGAACTGCCAATAGCTCTCCGGATGGGTCCGAGGCAGCCCGTAGTATTCGTCGAGATTGAACGTGATGACGTTTCGGAAGCTCAGCCCTTCCTCACGATGCATGCGGATGAGCTGGCGATACAGCCTCACAGGGGTCGAACCCGTTGCAAGGCCGAGCACTGCCATTTTCCCCTCGGCGGAGCGATTCCGGATCAGGGCGGCGATCTCGTTGGCTACCTGGAGACAGGCGTCGTCAGCGCGGGGGAATACCTCGGTGACAATGCGCTCTCGCTGCTGGGCTTCGATGAATCGGTGGCTCATGACAAAAGGAAATGTGCGCGGGTGCGGCACTAGCACTTCATTCAACAGGACTTTTCAATACCCCTTCTTCGACTTCTTTCCGTTCATCGCCCCTGTCATCGCGTTGAAGAACATCTGGGCCTCCTTCACCAGCCGGTTTGGATTCTCCGCGAAAGCCTTGCTGTCGGTCTCGATCGCCGCAACTCCCGACCATCCGCTCTTCTTGATTTCCACAAAAAGTCCCGGGTAGTTCGCGTCGCCCTTGCCGATTTCCGTGTCCACCTTGATCACCTTACCATCCGCGTCCTTTTCAATATGCTTATCCTTGAGGTGCATGTCGAACACGCGCCCATTGTACTCCCTGAAGACCTTGGCCGCATCAAAACCGGCAGCGGTAATCCAGCCTATGTCCAGGCACACGCCGATGCGCTTGTCGCGTTTGGCCAGGATGGCTTTCACGGTGGCAGGATTTCCGTAGACTGAGTTGAGGTCGTGATTGTGAATGGCGAGCTTGATGTCGTACTCCTTCACCAGCTCCTCTAGCCCGTCCCACTCGGCCATGTTCTTCGGTTCCACAACGATCATTCCGATGCCCATCCTGCGGGCGAATTCGAAAATCTTCCGGTTGGCCTCCTTGTCCATCGAAGTCTTGGTCACTCCAAACGTGTAGATCTTCATTCCCTTGGCCTCGACCAGCGCCTTCTTGTGCAGGTTGAGGTCGATGGGATCGTCCGGATTCAGGTGATTCGAGATGAGCTGCAGGTACTTGATGTTGTGCTTCTCGGCAAAGGCCACAGTCTGCTCGAAATTCATGTTTCGGCAGGTCCACGACTGCAGACCGAGCTTGATGCCCGCGTCATCGGCCGACGCGCGGCCGACAAACGGAAGCAAAAGTGCAACTGCCATCAAACGGAGGTGAATCATTTTCATGGGTAAGAACGTATTAGTTTCAGCGCGTTTTCAGGGATGTCGACACCGTTTCGGCATACCTGTGACCGTACTTCCTCCCGCAACTTCCTCTCGCCATCCCTGTCCTCCTCCATTCGACTATTGAGTTTCCATGCCAAAAACACTCCTGGTAACCGGTTCGTCCGGCCTCATCGGATCCGAAGTGTGCAGCTATTTTGCCCGCGAACTTGGCTACGCCGTGCACGGCGTGGACAACAATCAGCGTGCCGTCTTCTTCGGTCCCCAGGGCGATACCCGCTGGAACCAGACACGCCTGGCAAAGGAATTGAAGGGCTTTGTCCACCATGAACTCGACATCCGCGACCGCCCGGGTGTCCTCGCGCTCCTCGCCAGGATCAAACCTTCCGTCGTCGTGCACACCGCGGCCCAGCCCTCGCATGATCGCGCGGCGGCGATCCCGTTTGATGACTTCGACACCAACGCCGTCGGCACGCTGAACCTCCTGGAGGCAGTTCGCCAGGCATGCCCGGAATCTCCGTTTGTGCACATGAGCACGAACAAGGTCTATGGTGACGCCCCCAACCGGATTGCCCTGAAAGAACTGCCCACGCGCTGGGACTACGCGGACAGCGCCTACGAACACGGCATCGCCGAATCCTTCACCATTGATCAATCGAAGCATTCCCTGTTCGGAGCTTCCAAAGTCGCCGCCGACATCATGGTACAGGAATACGGCCGCTATTTCAACATGCCCACCTGCTGCCTCCGCGGCGGCTGCCTCACGGGCCCCAACCACTCAGGCGTGGAACTGCACGGGTTCCTTTCCTACCTGGTGAAATGCAATCTCGAGGGACGCGAATACAAGGTTTTTGGCTACAAGGGAAAACAGGTTCGCGACAATATACACTCCCTCGACGTCGCCCGATTCATGGCCGCATTTGTGAAATCCCCGCGCGCGGGCGAAGTCTATAACCTCGGTGGAGGCAAGGCCAACAGCACCTCGATTCTGGAGGCGTTTGATATTGTCAGCCGCTATTCGGACAAGACCCAGGTCTTTACCTATCAGGACCAGCACCGCATCGGAGACCACATCTGCTACTACTCCGATCTTAGGAAGATGAAGGCCCACTACCCGGGGTGGGATATCACGCAGACCCTTGACGATACGATCCGGCAAATTGTGGAGAGTTGGAGGCGTCGGAATCAGGTCTGATCCCTGACGCGACCGGTTTACCGCCGCCATGCCGCCCCTGCCTCCGCTGCAGCTCTATTCCGTCATCATTCCGGCCCGGGATGAGGAGGAGTCCCTCCCCGAAACGCTGGCGGCCATCCATGCCCGCTTTACCGAAGCGGCCATCCCCCATGAAATCGTGGTGGTGGACGATGGCTCCAAGGATCGCACCTGGCAGGTACTCCAGGAACTCAAGGCAACCCGTATTCCAACACTCGCCCCGATCCAAAACACAGGCCTGCACGGTTTCGGCAGGGCAATCATCCATGGATTGAACAACAGCCGGGGTGACGCGGTCGTCATTATGATGGCCGACGCATCGGACTCACCTGACGATGCCGTCGTCTATTGGAACCTGTTGAACAAGGGCAAGGAGTGCGCGTTCGGCAGCCGCTTCATCAAGGGTAGCAAGGTGGTCGATTATCCACGCATCAAACTCCTGGTGAATCGTTTCGCGAATCTGTTCATAAAGAGCCTGTTCGCGATTCCGCTGAACGACACGACCAACGCCTTCAAGGCCTACCGCCGAACGGTGATCGATGGCTGTCGGCCGTTCCTCTCACCGCATTTCAATCTTACCGTCGAACTGCCCTTGAAGGCGATCGTGCGCGGATACTCTTGGACGGTCACGCCCATCCGCTGGCAGAATCGCAAGTACGGTGTCGCAAAACTGAAAATCAAGGAAATGGGCAGCCGCTACTTCTTCATCTGCATGTACGTGTGGCTCGAGAAATACTTCAGCCGCGGCGATTACCACCGGGATTCCTGAGCAATCCCTGCAAGTCGGTTGTCCAAGCATGGGAGTAGTAACACCCCCTGGCCCAGATTGCCGTTGTCGTGGCCCTACCGGAGGCCATAATCTCCGGCATTCAAGAATCCCGTTCCCGCCAATGAAAGGACATTGCTTTTCCCGATCGTTTCGACGCTCCACAGCGCTATTCATGGCGCCGATGTTCGCGCTCCTGCTCGCCACTTCGGGATGCGAGAGTACCAACGTGACCACTGCTCCGCAGGACTTGTCGAGCTTTTCCCAATCCGCACAGAAGCTACGGGAGGGTGACGTCATTCGTATTGCCTTCCCCGCCTCACCCAACCTGGACGCCCAGCAGACCATCCGACCGGATGGCCGAATCACGCTGGCCATGCTGGGCGAGTTGCGCGTCGTCGGCATGACGCCCCTGGAACTCGAAACCGAGCTTGGCAAACGCTATGCCACCCAACTCGTCTCCAATGAAGTGACCGTTTCTGTCGTCTCATCTTCGTTCTCCGTATTCGTTTCCGGGGCAGTCAATTCTCCGGGAAAAATTCAGACGGATCGCCCTCTGACGCCCTTGGAAGCCATCCTTCAGGTAGGCGGGTTCGCGCCGCTCGCCAAGACAACGGCGGT
>CAUJJL010000108.1 GCA_963205455.1 Verrucomicrobiota bacterium | reverse complement strand
CACGAACGGGTCAAGCAGGTGCGGAAGACCAACAATGTGGTGACGGACACGACGATCTATGTCGGCGGCCTGTATGAGAAGGTGAGCACCGGCACTCTGGTGGAGCACAAGCACTACGTCATGGCGCCGACCGGCCGGGTGGCGGTGATCACCGACCGGGCGCAGGGCGGGAGTCCGCTCGCGATCGACGTGAGGTACTTCCACGGCGATGGGCTCGGGTCGATCACCGGCATCACCGACGAACGCGGACGATTGATGACGCGTTACACCTATGACGCGTGGGGCAAACAGGCGGCGGCTTATGTCAATTCCGATCCGGGCGTCACCAACCCCCAGCCGTCCACGCGCGGCTATACGGATTGAAAACAGGCGCGAGGAATTGACCCACTTGCAGGCGTGAGGAATTGACCCACCCCATCGCGGAGCCGACCAACGGCCGAAGCTGACTGGCCCCGACGCAGTCGGAGCTGCCATGGGCAGTCATAAAGGGCCAGGTAACATGAGTGGCAGCTAAGGAAACAAGCCGACGCAACGGTCGGGGCGTGGTAACCTTGACACCGCCATGAACTATACCGGAATCGATTATCACAAACGTTATTCGGTGGCCTGCACGCTTGATGGGCAAGGCCACCTTTTGAAGGAAATCCGGAAAGTGTCAGATCGTGTGGTTTGTACTTTGAGACCGCTACGCAGTCCGCGCGATCCCGGATTCACAGAACCGTGCACAGCTGACCAGAAACCGAAGTTTCGATTTCATTGTGCACCAGGAGCCACACGACTCCCTTCAGAGCTCTGCGCCAAGCTGGTCAAACATGGATTGAATTTGCCGTGCTGCTCGTCGCGGCGATGTTGGCGACAGCGTGCGGCGTTTCGGCTTGCTGCGTGCACCTTCGTTTGTTGTTCAATCGATCGGGTTGGCCTGGAGGTCGCGGTGTGGCATGCTTCTCGAACCGGGCACAAGGTAGCGCGCCCCTCCTCAACTGTTCGGTGCATTGCAGGCATGTCATCAGTCCTTCGTGGCTTTGCGTCTTCGTGTGGACCCATCCCTCTGTCGCAAAACCGGAGCATGAATGTCTCACGCGAAGCCACGAAGGAGCGAAGGAGAAGGCCGAGGTATTCCCCTAGTTTGACTGATCTATTATCGGTCATCTCGGACAATGGAATCCGCAGGGTCAATCTGAAGGGTCATGTATTACATCTTGATTTGATGGTGAAGAGACCAAGCATAGTTTCCTGTGAGGAACTTGGGAAACTGCCAAAGCCATGGACATTCCGCTGCCGACATTTGTCGGTGAGCAAGCCGGTTTCGGCCTGTCGGTTAGTTGGGCGAAGGTCTACGGTAAACCCAGCGATCTACGTGCTGGCCAACAGGCCAGGTTGACGATCTCCCAAACGCGAAGCCTTTAAGGGGAGCTGAAAATCTTTCACGCAGTTTCATCGGGGCCTTCCTTGATGCCTGCACGCCCTCGTGGCTACTTGGAATACAATTTGCGTGCGCCATCCGCGCACCCCCGCTGTCCCTGCTACCAACCGTGTCCACCTTCTACTACCCGGGTTTGCCGCACTTCAGAATCCTTTGTGCCATCGGATTGATTCTCTTTGCCGCGTTGTTCGCCAAAATCAGCCGCGCCGAGGTGCGGGCCACGGAGGCAAATGTGGTAGTCGAATTATCGTTTGAGTCCACTCGGCGCTACGCAGATCCGTTCAATGATGTCTCCGTCGATGCGATAGTCATTGACCCCGCAGGAAACGAGCTGCGTGTGCCCGCGTTTTGGGCAGGCGGCTCGCATTGGAAGGTGCGATACGCGTCACCGCTGGCCGGACGCCATCGGTTCAGTACTGTTTCTTCGGACACAAAAAACACGGGCCTTCATGGCGTGACAGGCGAAATCGAAGTGACGCCCTACACGGGTACAAATCCGCTTTTCCGTCACGGTCCCTTGCGCGTCGCGTCCACGCGGCGTTTCCTGGAGCATCAGGATGGTACTCCCTTTTTCTGGCTCGGTGATACGTGGTGGATGGGACTCTGTCATCGCCTGCGTTTTCCGGAGGATTTCGCGGTTCTGGCTACGGATCGAAGGAAAAAGGGATTCAATGTCGTCCAGATCGTCGCCGGGCTCTATCCCGACATGCCTCCGTTTGATCCACGTGGCGCCAACGAGGCAGGCTTCCCCTGGGAACCGGGGTATGCGCGGATTCGTCCGGAGTATTTTGATGCCGCTGACAAACGAATCCAGTACCTCGTCGACCAGGGACTCACTCCGTGCATCGTGGGGGCCTGGGGGTACTACATGCCTTGGATGGGCGTGGACAAACTCACTCAACACTGGCGTTACCTCATCGCGCGGTACGGGGCGCTGCCAGTCGTCTGGTGTGTTGCGGGTGAGGCCAACCTCCCATGGTACCTGGCGCCCAATTTTCCGTCTGACGATCGCTCCCAGGTGAAGGAGTGGACCCAGGTGGCTCGTGCGGTGCGAGCCATGGATCCCTTCCATCGCCTGCTCACCATCCATCCGACCGGAATCGGACGCCTAAGCGCGCGGAATGCCACGGAGGATCTCACTTTGCTCGACATTGACATGCTGCAGACGCCGCATGGGCAGCGAGGCGCGGTTGCTCCGACGGTCAACACGGTTCGCCAATCCTATGCCGATACTCCAACTTTGCCGGTCATCAATGGCGAGCCCGCCTACGAAATGCTGAACGATACGCTCCCAACGGCGTGGTCGAGGCAAATGTTCTGGCTTTGCATGATGAACGGCGCCGCCGGCCACACCTATGGCGCCAATGGAATCTGGCAGGTCAACCGTAAGGGCAAACCTCACGGTCCCTCACCCTACCAGCCCGCCAACTCCATCGGGTACGGAATCATATCCTGGGATGAAGCCATGAACCTCCCGGGCTCGAGTCAGATGGCTATTGGGCGCAGGTTTTTCGAACGCTTCCGCTGGCAGGACTTTCAGCCTCATCCCGAATGGGCTGAATTTGCGGACAGGTCGCCTTTCGATTTTGGTGAAGCGGCCTGGATCTGGAGCAATGACAATGTGCCCAAATCAACGGCCTCCGCTGGCAGGCGCTGGTTTCGGCGAACGTTCAACCTGCCCGAAGGCAAGCCTGTGGAATCTGCGCAGGTTTACGTCGCAGCCAGCGGTTCATTCACCACCCGAATCAACAAACGCTCCGGGGGATCCGGAGAGGGCGCTACTCGTTGCACAACATTCTATGACCTTGCCCACCTGCTGCAACCCGGCCGCAACGTGCTGGCGGTCTCAGCGGAAACCCCACGCGCTGCTGACAAGAAACTCGCAGGGTTGATCGTGCGCCTGGACATCACCTTTGTCGATGGCGCAGCCCTGCACGTATCGTCCGATGCCTCCTGGCTTTCGCATGGTAGCGAGTCCAAGAATTGGGATACCGTCACGTTCGACGACAGCGCATGGTCTGCCGTTGAAAGAGTCGCGACCTATGGCGACGCCCCATGGGGAAGAATCGCCCAACCCAACAGCAATGACATCTTCGGACCACAGAGCACCGGTTTGACGGATGGCACGAGGCTGACCTATGTACCGGCCATCGCACCCATTCGTTTGAAGGGGCTTCAAGCCGACGCCGTGTTACAGGTGGCCTATTTCGATCCGGTCACCGGCAGGGACCATGCCCTCGGCGAAATGACTGCCGACGCCGCAGGGACTGCAATCGTTCCGCCGCTTCCTGATGCGGGCGGGGGCGACTGGGTCCTGGTCTGGAACTTGAAACACTTGTAGTCAGTGTGCTGGCGCAGCGACGCTCTTCATCTTGCATCCAACTCGGTGTTCGCAATCCAGTGTCGGGAGACATCTCTCGGTGGAACAAACACTTGATTTCGCCTGAAGACACCGAACACTTGGAGTCTAACTCTCCTACAGCGTTTCCCGTGAGCAAAAAATCGACCGTACTTGCAGACAAGAATGATGCCGCTGGCGCAGCAGATCCCGGACGGCACCGGAATGCTCCGATCAACATGCAACTTACGGCTGAGCAAAAGATCGAGTTCTACCGACAGATCGTGCGCATCCGGCGCTTCGAGGAACGTAGCCTTCGATCCTATCTGAAAAAGCAGATCGGTGGATTCCTGCATCTCTACATCGGCCAAGAGGCCCTTGCGGTCGGATGCTGCTCATTGATGGGCAAGAACGACCACATCATCACCGCGTACCGGGACCACGGTCATGCCATCGCCGTCGGAATGGACACCCGAGCGCTCATGGCCGAGCTTTACGGCAAGATCACCGGGTGCTCCAAGGGCAAGGGCGGTTCGATGCACTATTTCGATCCCTCAAGAAACTATTGGGGGGGACACGGTATCGTTGGCGGACAGATCCCGCTGGGCACCGGACTGGGCTACGCAATAAAGTACAAGGGACTCAAAGGAGCCGCGATGGCTTTCATGGGAGACGGCGCTGTCAACCAAGGAGCGGTGCACGAGTCCTACAACCTGGCTGCCCTTTGGGATCTTCCGGTCGTTTTCGTCATCGAAAACAACGGCTACTCGATGGGCACGAGCCAGACACGCTCATCCGCAGGCGATCTCGCCCGGCGCGCCGAGGGATATCACATGGCATGGGCGAGTTGCGATGGCTACGACCTGTACGAAGTGCGCTCCGTGATGAACGAGTACCTTGTACGCGCCCGGGAGGAATCAAAACCCGCTGTCGTCGAGATCCGAACCTATCGCTACCGTGGACACTCCGTAGCCGATCCAGACAAGACCTATCGCGACAAGTCGGAGATAGAGGAATACCAGCGCACCAAGGATCCCATCACCCACAATCAGAATCAATTCCTTGCGGAAGGCGTTCTGACCGAGGCATTGATCGAGTCCATTGACGCCGACGCCCGCGCCGAAGCCGACGCCGCCGCTGACTTTGCCGAAGCGAGCCCCTTCCCCACCACCGATGACATCCAGAAAGATGTCTATTGGGAGGCTGATAACCCCGACAAGCGCACATCCGAAGGACGACTGTTTTTTGAGTGATCCGCCTTCCTGGAGCCAACACCTTTTCCAATTTCTACCGTGCCTGTCATAACATACCGCGAAGCTCTCCGTCACGCTCTCTCCGAGGAGCTCGATCGTGACCCCAATGTCGTTGTTCTGGGCGAAGAAGTCGCCCAATTCAACGGAGCTTATAAGGTCACCGAAACCCTCCTGGCCAAGTACGGCCCCAAGCGGATCGTAGATACTCCTATCAGCGAAGCCGGTTTTATCGGCATGGGGATCGGAGCTTCCATGCTGGGAGTACGACCTGTGATGGAACTGATGTTCTGGTCCTTCTACTCGGTTGCGTTCGACCAGATTTTGAACAATGCCGCGAACGTCCGCTATATGTCCGGCGGCCAGATCAATTGTCCGATCGTCATTCGCGGCCCCGCCAACGGCGGAACCAATGTCGGTGCGACTCACTCGCACACCCCGGAAAACGTCCTCGCCAATCATCCAGGCGTGAAAGTGGTGGTGCCCTCGACACCGTACGACGCCAAGGGGCTCCTCAAGTCTGCGATCCGCGACAACGACCCGGTCTTCTTTCTTGAGAACACGATGCTCTACGGAGACAAGGGCGAAGTCCCTCAGGAGGAGTATCTCATTCCTCTCGGTAAGGCTGATATCAAGCGCAAGGGCACCGATCTCTCGATCATTACCTACGGTCGTTCAGCCATTCAATCGCTGGCTGCCGCCGAATTGCTGGAAAAGGAACACGACATTTCCGTCGAAGTCGTCGACCTTCGGTCGATTCGCCCACTGGACATTGATACCGTCCTGGCATCGGTATCCCGAACCCATCGGGTACTCATCGTCGAGGAGCAGAAGCCGTTTGCGAGCGTCGGATCACAGCTCGCATTCATGATTCAGCGCGAAGCCTTCGATGAGCTGGACGGCCCCATACACCGCCTCGCGACCGTCGATGCCCCGGCAATCTACAGCCCACCGGTGGAAATCGAGCAGCTTCCGAATCCCCAGCGAATTCTAAAGGCCGCCCTCGCAGCAGTAGCCTGACAAGGCCATTGCCCTTCCCGCGCACACCACTCCGACAGACATCCTTTCCCGAAACCATCCGACCATGGCACAAATCATCGAGATGCCGAAACTCAGCGACACCATGACCGTGGGCACGCTGGTCAAGTGGCTGAAGAACGAAGGCGATGCCGTGAAGAACGGCACGATGTTGGCAGAGGTTGAAACCGACAAGGCCACCATGGAGCTGGAGTGCTTCTTCGATGGCACGCTTCTGAAGATCCTCGCGCCGTCGGGTTCGCAGGTTGAAATCGGCGCGCCACTCTGCGCCATCGGCAAACCGGGAGAAAAGTGGGAACTCCCCGCCGGCAAGCCCGCCCAAAAGGCAGATGTTCCTGGAGCTGTCAAATCAGTCGCGCAATCTGCCGAGGCGACCACACCTGCACCGACAACCCCTTCTGCCAAGGAATCCACTGCCACGGCACCCTCATCGCCCGCTACCCCCGCGTCTTCGCCTTCGGCAACCTTGGAAGGACAGCGCGTCCGCATTTCCCCGCTCGCGAAGAAACTGGCCGCAGAAAAGGGAATCAATCCGTCAAGCATTACTGGCTCGGGTCCAAGCGGACGCATTGTCCGTGCGGATGTTCTCGCCGCCGAAAAATCAGGCCCGGCCAAGGGCGGTACGGGAAGCGGTGGTAAAAGCGGCGCGGGATTTGCCTCCGCGCTTTCCTCCAAGGGGCCGATCCAGGATGAGCGTGCCGTCCCCGTCTCCACCATGCGCGGCGTCATCGCCAAGCGTCTTCTGGAATCAAAGACGCAGATCCCTCATTTCTACCTGGATGTCGAAGTCGATGCCGCTCCGATGCTCGCCCTTCGGCTCCAGCTCAACAGCGCGCTCGAAAAGGAGGGCGTCAAGCTCTCGGTCAACGATTTCATCCTCAAGGCTTCGGCAGAGGCATTGCGCCGCGTGCCCGCTGTGAATGCCTCGTGGGAACAGACACAGATCCGGTATTTCGGCGCCGCACATGTTTCCTTCGCCGTGGCCATCGATGACGGGCTCATCACTCCGGTTGTCCGCGATTCGCATCTGAAATCCATCTTTGCCATCAGTACCGAAGCCAAGTCCCTCGGCAAACTTGCCAAGGAAAAGAAGCTCAAACCCGACCAGTTTACAGGTGGCACGTTCTGCGTCAGCAACCTGGGAATGATGGGCATCGACAGATTTTCGGCCATAATCAATCCACCCAACGCGGCCATTCTCGCGGTCGGCACAACAGTCAAGAAGCCGGTCGTCGAGGAAGATCGGATTGTAGTTGGACAGCGCCTGACACTGACGCTCTCCTGCGACCATCGGGTGGTTGATGGTGCGATCGGTGCGCAATTCCTCGTGGCGCTTCGTGAGCTTCTGGAGAAGCCGGCGCTGCTTCTCATTTGATTTTTCGCAGGATTCTGCATCAGCAACCCGAACACCGCGCGTACGCTGACGCGCCCTCAGTCCTGCCTCTTACCAGCGCTCAACGCCGGGCCGCGCGCTTCGCGGCCGCCATCGAACGACGGGCGTTGCTGAAAGCACCGCTCGCATTCACCCGCGCGCTGCGAGGACCAAATCGAAGCCGCTCCAGCTGCTCCCTGGCAGACCTCACCTGTGAATGATCGCGCACCGACGGCGGTGCCGATCGGATGCGTTGCAGCCAGCGACCCGCCTCCTTGCGCACTGGGTCCCCACCCCGGTGGGTACGCCAGGAAAATAGAGTACGCCATGCCCACGAACGTCGCGCCGCCGAAACCAGCCACAGAGCCAGTGTAGCCGCCACCAGCAGCAGACCGTGAATCACAAGCCTGCGGGTGCTCCACGGCTGGAGTAACCAACCCTTGATGCGATCAACGCCGTCGAGGGACATCCGCCCGAGCCAGGTCACACCACGATCGATTCTACGCAATGTACCGGTGGCAACCTCACCCTGGGACTGCTCATCAAAACTGATGACCCGCCTGAACCAGAAAACCCTAAGCCCGTCCAGCCTTCCCCTCCAACTATCATCGACAACCCGTCCAGCAATGTCCGCCGCGTTGGTTGCCATGTCCGGTTCTCCCACCGCCGCAGCGGTGCCCGGTGTAGGATCAACCCGAATCCACGCATCCCTTCCATTCCATATCTCACACCACGCGTGCGCGTGCGTGTGACGAACGATCAGGCTGTTGCTGAATGCGTTCCAGTCGCCTCCCTTGAAACCTGTGATGATGCGAACCGGATGCCCCGCCGCATTCGCCAACAGCGCAAAGCTCCCGGCGAAGTATTCGCAGTGCCCCGGAGTGTCCGACTGAAGCCAGCGAATCAGCGGGTCACCGCTTCCCGGAGGAAGTATGGACTGCAGCGAATACGAGTGTCCTGCCCAAAGCCAGTCGCACACGCGTCGCGCAAATTCCTCAGCCGTCAAGCTGGCTTCACCGGTTGCCGCGCGAACCATGCCGCGCAGGATGCGCTCCGATGCCTCATCCGCCTTCATTCGCATGAACCCCGGTCCATGACCGCCCCTTTCCTCTCGTGCCGCAAAGGCGGGATCGCCCAGGACCGCACTCATCTGATGATTGTAGATCCTGTATCCAATGAGTTCCGACGGCTCTGATTTCAGGGAAATCATGCGCATCGGGCGGTTGAGCGAAAAGGATACCGGTCGGCTGAAAACAATCTGCCCGAACGCCCCGCCCAAGGGCAGATGACGACTCACCCCGGGCTCAAAAAAGACGCTCCACACGCCATCGTGTTCGCTTGCCGAGCGCAACCATCCCTGTGCGCTCTGAACCTGGTCGTGAGCCGATTCTGAAAGCTGCCGGTTCAGTTCAGCCGAGGCTCTGAATCCATTTTCTGAATACTCGTCCAGGACAACCATGCGCCAGTACGGTACGCCCGGCAGTAGGGAGGGATCGCTTACGTCCACCGTCATGGCAATGCTGTCATCCTCCTGAATGTCGGTGACATCACCGAATGTGACCGTGTCAGAGAATCCCGTCCGCGTCTTCTTGCTGATGATGCTATCCAGCAGAAAATTGCTTCCGACCTCGAAACGGGGAATCGCGAGGAACAGCAGGCAGGATGCACCCAGGAGGCCGCCAAACAGCAGGCAGCCCAACAGACTGATGCGCCAATCCAGCACGGTGCATGTACGCAGCAGCAATCGTGGCCAGTTCACCGAAGAAGCCCATAAGGGAACCGATCGAGTCGCCACGGCTGGTGATGAACGCACCGCATCGGATTCGTTGTCAGCGTCCGCCTCAGTGGAATCGACGATCGTAGACAAGAGCAATACGCCCAGTGCACAAACGGCAAACAGGAGGATCTGCACGACGAACAGAGGTGAACCGGCGTATACGCCCGACGCGATCACCAGCAGCAAGCCAAGCACAATCAGTTGAAAGTCATCGCGCTTGCGCCTGTAGGCGATCAGCCGAAGGAAGATCAACAGCAGCTCAACCCTCACCAAGGTGGGAAACGGCTGCCGGTGCGTATAAAAGTCGAAAAGGAAGTAGGCTGCGACCGCAGGAAAGGTAAAGCGGTGGACAACCTGCGGGATGCGCGCAGGTATCGACGGCCAGATGATCACCAAGGGCGCCGTAAGAAAAATTGTGGCCACCCAGAGTTGCGCGTCGATCGCCAACTGACATACGCTCCACGCAGGGATCACCGCAAGCAATGATCCAAGGAGCCACTTGATCAGCCGGAGCTCGTCGGTCTTAAGTTGCGGCCGCTTTCTGACCATCGAGATAGGCAGCCACCCCGCTGACCCCGTCGGGCGCGAAAGTAAGCAGGTTTCTTAGCAGCTTTCCACGGCATGCCGCCGTTGTCGGAGTGATCGATCCCGCATCATCCGGAATACGCACGGGCACAGGTTGTAACACGGCAAGTTCATCCAGAAACGCTTCCACGTCGCCCAATCGACGCACACGACGCGAGGGGCCATCGGCGACAAGCACCGAATCCAGTCTCCCCTCACGAAAAAGATCCTCTGCAAGGGATCCGGCAAGACTCATGAGCAGTTCGAACTGTTCCGGTCTGAACCAACGGTCAGCCGACGGGTCCACCCAGATCGAAAACCCTTCGGCGCTCTCCGCGGAAAATTGCCTCACCAGCAATTGCCCGGCCCTGGCGCTCGCTTTCCAGTGAATCAACCGGTAGGAGTCTCCGCGGACGTAGGCACGCAGTCCGTAAAGATCGCTTCCATGCCCCTGCCTGGACAGGGCGCGTCCCTGCGGTGAACGTGTGCGGGACAAAGCGGGAAAGCTCCGATATTTGGCCGGCCTAGGCCACACAATGACAGCGCGCTTCAGGCCCCCGCAAAACCGCTTCCTCAGAAAGCCAAATGGAAAGAGTGAGACCACGCTGGTGATCTCCACGCGAACAGCTCCTCGCTGCTCCGGTTTCCAGATCCACTCCATTCGAGATCGAGCGCCGCGGGGCTCGAGCCTTTCCCTGAGCGGAAGGATCTTCCGAACTGGAACATGTTCGCCGGCCTGCAGATGGAAGGATAAACCGTAGCTTGGCAGCACGCGCTTGCGATTTCGCACCTCCAGGACAACCAGCGTTTCCACACCAACCCGCAAGGCGGGCTCGATGCGAAGCCGCCAGGAAACCTTGGCCATGTTCAGCCAAGAAAGCGCGCCACTCAGCAGCAGGCAGGAGAGCAAGAGCGAGAGTGCTATGAAAAGGATGTTGTTGGCGGTGTTGTAAGCCGCAAATCCGATGACAAGCGCGAGCGCGATCAGCACGACTCCCGAAAACGAAGGTGTCACGCGCTGGTCACGCGGCGGAAGAAACAGCCGCATGAGGATCCGCTTCCAGGAGAACCGTCGTGCGCCCATTCCGGTGGAATCGGGTCCATGCCACACCCTGCCCTCCCGCCGGGCATTCGCCATCTCGCGAATGCTCGGTGTGGGGCTGATCGCTGGGGATCTTATGGCTTGCATCGTGAACAGGCTGTTTCCGCCGCCGCAGCGGCGTCCCGTGATGAGTTGTGCAAACGCTTCAGGTCGGAATTGGCAGAGTTGCCAGTATACGCTTGAGAATGGCCGTGACCGCACGCCGTTCCTCAAGCGCATCGCTCGATTGACGTCCGAGCGCGAGACGGTGACCAAGAACGGGCAGCACAAGAGCAACCACATCTTCGGGCAGAACAAAATCGCGACCGAGAATCAGCGCGCGGGACTGGGCTGCAGCCTTCAACCCGAGGCCGCCCCGCACGCTGATGCCGGCCTTGAATTCCGTCTCCGTGCGGGTGGCCGCAACAATCCTGAGGAGATAGTCGAGCACGCTCTCTTCGACAAAAACCTGAGCCGCCAGCGTCTGGAGCTGAAGAATCTCCTCCCGCGAAACTACCCGGTTGAGGCGGATGTCGTCGTACGAACCGCGCGCCGCTCGAAGAATCTCCAGCTCATCCGCCGGCTGAGGATAGCCCATGTGGATCCGCATGAGAAAGCGGTCCATCTGGCTCTCCGGCAGCGGAAATGTCCCCTCATAGTCGACTGGATTCTGTGTCGCGAAAACCATGAAAGGTGACCCTACGGCATGCGTTTCCCCATCGACCGTCACCCGGGCACGATCCATCACCTCAAGAAGCGCTGACTGTGTTTTCGGTGTCGCCCGGTTGATCTCATCCGCAAGGACCACATTCGCAAAAACCGGGCCTGGTCTGAAGACAAACCCCCTTACCGAATCATCATAGATCGCCACGCCTGTCACATCTCCGGGCAGCAGGTCGCTTGTGAACTGTACGCGCGAAAAGTCTCCATCCATCGACTTGGCGAGCGAATAGGCCAGCGTCGTCTTGCCAAGGCCGGGCAGGTCTTCGATGAGGAGGTGTCCTCCCGCAACCAGGCAGGTCAATACGTGCTGGATGACATCGTCCTTTCCCTTGATGGTAAGCCGCATGTTGGTTCGAATCCGCTCGAGGGCGGTTCTTGCTTCCGAAACAGCGGCGGGGGAAAGGAAATCACTCATGGGATATACGCTGGAATTTGCGGGCGACGGGTCAACGAGCAGGCATCTCTGGGGCTCCTGCGACGGGAGACTTTACGTTCTCTTCGCAATTGAGACCTTGGGATGACGGGCATGCTCAGGGTACGGACGATTCAGGAAAGAAGATCGATCAACCGGGTGAAGATGCGGTTCACTTTCTGTTGGTTGTCCTTCACGAGACTTCTGAAGGCCTCAAAATCGATGGATGTGCCTTCCAGTCCATTGGCGTAGTTGTCAATGATGCCGAGGCTATTGTATCGGATACCGACCTCGGAGCAGAGGTCCGCTTCATGCGCCGCGGTCATGCCTACGACGTCGCCCCAGTGACGAAGGATCGCAATCTCCGCCTTTGTCTCGAATCGGGGACCCCGCATCTGCACATAGATCTTGCCAAGCTCAAAGACGAACTCCGGCGACAACCCAGAGGTGATCATCGGAATCAATGCGTTGGATATACCCGGAGCACCTCCCTTCAGCTCCCCGTCAAAAAATGTCTGCGGGGGGCTCTGCAGGTTCACGTAGTCGCTGCAGGAAACCAGTGTTCCCGGTGGCAAATCACGTTTGAGTGAACCTACGGAATTGAAGGAAACAACATCCTCAAATCCCAGGTCAGCCAAAGCCCGAATGTTTGCCCGGTAGTTGATCGAGTGTGGCGGAAGCGGAACACCATAGCCATGGCGATTGATCAGGACATGATGCCCATGTGACTTGTAGGTAACGGATCCGTAGGGAGTTTTGATGCTCCGCACGTCCCATTTTTCAAAAAGTGTCGAGTTTACGATACTCGTTCCGCTGATAAACGCGACTTTCACCCCGAGATCCAATCAGCGGGTGCAAGGTCGGTCAACGCCTGCGGGCTGAGTAATTACCCGGCAGGCCATGCGCCGGAGAATACGTAAGATGTTTCGCTACCGAGACGCCGAAGGCTGTCCCACGTCGACTCAGCTCAGTGTGCCCCGATAAGTCCAATTGCGGCGAGCATCAGAATCGCACCAATAAACCGATTCCGGAGCAGGGTCGGTGGCAGCACCTGCTCTTCATTGCCAAACCAGTGACCGATGAGCCAGACCGCGACGACACTCCAGAGCCCACGTGAGGAGTAAACGATGTTCACAGCCGTCGCATCTCCATAGACCGCCAGCGCGTAGGACACGCTGGCAGCCTGCAGGGCGAGCAAAACGGCCCCCGGCGCCAGCCAGGGCCATGCGGCACTCGGAACCGATCTCAACGGCGCCTGGAACCGGTGAATGATGCCGAGCGAGTAGATCGCGAGACTGCCAAACATCATCGGCAAAAAGATACCGGCGCCCCATGCCGGGGCCCACTTCTGTACCAGCACATCTGTCAATGCAAAGGCCGCCGCGGCCAGCGCGCCCCATGCGACGGTTGCTCCGACGCGGCGATGGGGAATGCCCTTGGCGCCAAGATTGAGCAGGACAATGGCCAGTGTGCTCAAACCGGCTGCGAGCCACCATTTGAGTGGAACCGGGTCAGCCAGGAGCACCGCACTGAACAAGGCCACCAGCATGATCTTGAGCCCAAGGACCGGCGTGGCTATGGATACATCCCCCTCGATCGCCAGAAATGTGGCAATCTGACCTACGAAGAAAAGGAATCCAGTGAGCGCGGGCTGCCAAAGCATTCCTGCAGGCTGACCGGGCCCTCCCAGTAGAAGCAGCGGTGCGAAGCAAACGGCCATTGCCCAGTTGGAGACAAAGGTTGTTCGCCAGAGGCCGACGCCAAATGCGGACGCCCGCTTCACGAAGAGAACCGCAAAGACATACCCGAAGCTGCTCGCGAGAGGGAAGAGGAGATGAAGCGGAAGATTCATGGCACAAGCCAACCATCGCCCCGCGGCAGGTGGTGCAGACGGGAATGGTTGTTTCGCGGAATCAAAGGTAAGATTCGATCAGCTTCTCGAATTTTGCCTCATCGGAAACCGCCCCAATCTTGCTGTGGCGAATGCGTCCCTCGCGATCCACCACAAAGGTCGTGGGCATGAGTTCCACCTTGTAGGCTGTCGTGACCTCTTCATCTCCCATCACGATCGGATAGGTGATTCCCATCGAGTCGACGAACTTCCTCACCACTCCCGGCCCCTGCGCATCTAATGATATGCCAACGATTACGAGCCCACGATCGGCAAGTTTCTTGTAGAGATTCACGTAGAACGGCATCTCGGCCCGGCAGGGCGGGCACCAGGTCGCCCAGAAATCCACAATCACAACTTTGCCCTTGAACTGGGACAGCGCGACCTCCCTGCCGGCAAGATCCTTCAACCGCCACTCAGGAGCGGGCGAAAACGCAGTCTGCCCAGTGTCTAACGCAGGCGCCTTCCCTCGATCCTTGCATGACGGAACTGAGATCAGGATGAACGCGAAGACAGCCAGAATGGCGAAGGCACGGAGGCGGAAAGGTAAATCCATGGTCGCGCATTGTTAACTCCAATTTCCAAGTGCCGTCAAATGGTCACTCGGAAACTTCCGGTTCATGGATCCCTGGCCTCGGGTATATCCATGGCAAGCGTTTCGACAAATTTCTTCATCGCCGGCGTAAGCACCCTCCCCTTGCGGTAGAGAATGGCAAGGGGCCGGGTGAATTCCTTCTCCTTGAATTTGAGCACCGCAAGCGTGCCCTGCCTGCTCTCCTGAAGGACAGTCGCGTGGGGAACGATCGCAATGCCATGATCGATTTCGACCGCCCGCTTTACCGTTTCAATATTGTCAAATTCCATGACCGGCTCGACCTCGAGCTTGTTGTCCCTGAAGATCTGATCCACCGCCTTGCGGGTGGGAATGTCAGGATCGAAGCCAATAAACTTCTGGGCAGAGAGATCTGCCATCTGGATCTCCGTCGCCTGCCTCGCAAGAGGGTGATTGGGATGGGCAATGACGACCAATTTGTCGTTCCGGAAGGGAATGGCTTCAATCTGGCGCTGGCGGATGGGAAACGCCACGAGTCCAAAATCGACCGAGTTATGCAGGATGTCCTCGTAAACCAGATTTGATCGGCGATATTCCACACGCACATTCACGGATGGAAAGTCGTTCAGAAACCGCTTGATGTACGGGGGGAGCTCATGCAGCCCAATCGAATAAATGGTGGAGATGCGTATCACGCCGCTGATCACCTTTTTCATCTCCTGCAGCTCAGAATTGAGCTTGTCGTAGGTGTGAAGCAGCTCCTTTGCAGACTCATAAACACGCTGGCCTTCTCGGGTGAGCTGGAATTGTTTCTGGCTGCGATCGATGAGCAACGCCTTGAAATGCCTCTCCATCGCTCGGGCCTGCTGACTGACCGCAGATTGCGTAATGCCATTGATCTTAGCCGACTTCGAAAAACTCTTGGTCTCGACCAGATCCGCGAAAATCTTGAAATTATCGATCTGCATAGTGATACGGGAACGTCGCACGCTATAATTTTACCTTATCCAAGGGCAATCCATTAAAATTCCTTTTTTGATGCACGTTTCCTATGACGACTTCTGCGCCGCAGCCGATCGGGTGCGCTCCCGGATTGCCGAGGCATGTCGGCAGTGCGCACGCGATGTTCGGGAAGTCAGCCTGCTGGCGGTGACAAAAACCCATCCTGTCGCGGCAGCCCATTATGCGGCCCGCTTTGGTCTCAAGAGCGTGGGTGAGAACCGGGTACAGGAGGCGTGCGAGAAAATCCCCCTTGGGCCTCCGGGCATGCGCTGGGAGCTCATCGGACACCTCCAGTCAAACAAGGCCAGACTCGCGACGAAGTGGTTTGACCGGATTCAGAGTGTGGATAGCGAGAAATTGATCCTCGCATTGCAGAAGGAAGCAGCGCTTATCGGGAAAACGCTTCCAATTCTGCTGCAGATCAACGCGGGCGACGACCCGGCCAAGTTCGGCGTTGATCTTCCGGAGGCCCCAAAGCTTCTGGAATACGCTCGGATCCAACCCAATCTCCATGTCGACGGGCTCATGACAATCGCTCCGCTCAGCGATGATCCTGACATAGCCAGACGGACGTTTTCAAGATTGCGCGAGATACGTGACGAGCTGCGAACGAAATCCGGGCTGCCGCTTGCAGAATTGTCGATGGGGATGAGTTCCGACATGGATATTGCAATTGCCGAGGGAAGCACCCAAGTGCGTGTCGGTTCGGCATTGTTTGGCGCGCGCGAATCAACCTAGTGTAAGGACTTCCCTCCTCGAGTTCCTTTGCTGTTGGCATGCGTGCGGAAAAAACCTTTCCTGAGCCCGTGCCCGCCCCCTCCTTTGATCCCAGAGAAAAAGACGCCCTCTTGGCGTTGATCGACGATCCTTCACCGGCGACACGCAAGGCATTGATCGCTCATTTTTCCTCACAATCGCTCGCGGCGGGACAGTTGCTTAAGGAAGTCGCAGGAAGTGCCAATCGAATCCTGGCAACCCACGCCCGCTGGTACCTCAACGAGCTCAAGATCAGGGACCCGATCGAAGAATTTCGTGTATTCGTCCGTTCACTGAGCTACGAACTGGAGACCGGAGCGCTGATGATGGGTCGGACAGTATATCCGGATATCGATGTGGCTGAAGCGTGCCGGCAGCTGGATGAAATCGCCTCGCGATGCCGCGAACTCATCACCGAGCCTTCAAGCGCACGGGAAAAATGCCGCATCATGAATCGCGTGCTTTTCCACGAATTCGGATTTCATGCGAATCTGGAGCACTATTCAGATCCGGAGAACAGCTTCCTTCATCGGGTGCTGATTCGCCGCAAGGGCATACCGATTTCCCTGTGCACGGTCTACCTGCTGGTCGCGCAGCGGCTTGGATTCTCCCTGGAGCCGGTCGGCCTGCCCAGCCATTTCGTGATCGGCTGCTTTCTGGATGAAAAACCCTTTTTTGTCGACGCATTCGATGGTGGCACCTTCCGCAATGCCCCGGAAATGGTGCTTCGCTTCAAGCTTTACGGCCAACCTACTCACGCCAGTCAGCTCGCGCCCACTCCAGTTCGGGAGGTCCTCTGTCGCACTTGCCGCAATCTGATCAATCACTACACGGCGTCCGGATCCCTCGAGCATGCCAAGCTCTTCGCGTCTTTTGTGGAAGACTTCGAGAGCACGCACGCACGCCACTCGAGCTGACGCCTCCGGCAGTCCTGCTTGGGTCGCCGCGGGCACCCGAAATTTTCAAGAATTGAATTGGAATGGGTTCTCTGGAACTCCTCCTATAACCAATTCATGGCTACGAACGCTGTCCTTACGCTCGACGATCTTGACACCTGGAGGTTTGAGGGAACCTGCCTCGCAGTCCTTGGGCACCCCATCAAGCACTCGATAAGCCCGGCAATGCACACCGCGGCACTGGCCGACATGGCCCGCCTGGATCCGCGCTTTTCCAACTGGAAGTATGTGAAGTTCGATGTTCCCCCGGAGCATCTTCCTCAAGCCCTGGATCGCCTGCATGCCAAGGGATTCTTCGGATTGAATCTCACCGTTCCCCACAAGGTCCTGGCATTCTCCCGCGTGGGTTGCATCGATCCGGCCGCACTGCCCATCGGAGCCGTCAATACGCTCAGACGCGAACCTCTGGGTTGGAAAGGCTTCAATACCGATGGGTATGGCCTATGCATGGCTGTACGGGAAACCCTGAACATCGAACTCGCGGGTTCGCATGTCATACTCGTCGGAGCCGGCGGCGCTGCAAGGGGTGCCGCAGTGGAATGCCTTCAGAAAAATTGTCGCTCCCTCTGGATAGGCAATCGTTCCACCGAGAACCTTGATCGGTTGCTCGCGGATCTGCGTGGCCTTTCGGGCAGCATTCCGGTTCATGGATTCAGCACGGGCTCCACGCCCTTGGGTATCCCATCAGGCGCACTGCTCATCAACGCCACGAGCGCAGGCCTGCGTCCGGATGACCCGCTGCCGATTCCACTCACGGTACTTCCCAAGCCTGCTGGAGTCTATGACATGATTTACAATCCCGCGGAGACTCCCCTCCTGCGCACCGCTCGCAGCCTGCAGATTCCTGCCAGCAATGGACTGTCGATGCTGGTCCACCAGGGCGTTCGTGCACTGGAAATCTGGTCCGAAGCCTCGGTGCCGGTCGGGGCGATGCGTGAGGCGGCCATGAAAGCGATGGCATGGTGACGCCGATTTGACTTCAGGCGGCCTCACCTTCGAAATGTTCGCCTCCATGCTCTCAGTATACGCCGACCTGGTCGCCGAATTTCCCGCGTTTTTTGCCCTGCTTTCAGGAATCCTTGGCGCGGTCGTCGGCAGCTTTCTCAATGTCGTCATCTACCGTGTTCCAGCCGGGAAATCGATCGTAAGGCCCCGATCCCAGTGCGCCTGCGGGAAACCCATCGCCTGGTACGACAACATTCCCGTGTTCAGCTGGTTTATTCTCCGAGGCAGGGCCCGTTGCTGTGGGCGTCCCTATTCGTTCCGCTATCCGTTTGTCGAAATCCTCGTCGCGGGCCTGTTTCTGTGGAGCTGGCTCGTTTTCCCACCCGCAAAGGCCGTTGTCGGATGGGTATTTCTCAGCGGACTCGTCTGCGCCACATTCATCGATCTGGACCATCTCATCATTCCAGATGCATTTACAATCGGCGGCGCCGTGGTCGGCATGCTGCTATCACTCGTCGTACCGGCGCTCCATGGCTTCCAAGGCGCCGACACTCTCGCCAACCTGATACAGGCGGGAACTGAATCCCTCCTGGGCATCCTGATCGGTTCCGGGATGATTTTGTGGATCGCGCTGCTTGCCGAAGCCGTGCTGAAGAGGGAGGCTATGGGATTCGGCGACGTAAAATTCATGGGCGCCATAGGCGCATTCTGCGGCTGGCAGGGCACCCTCTTCAGTCTGTTCGGTGGCGCTATGGTTGGCACCCTCTGGTTTCTCCTCTCGGTCGTTTGGAAACTGATTGGTGGACCGAAACGAAAAATCGCTCCGCCGGCGGAAACTCCGGATGGAAAACCCGCAGAGATTGGCTTGGGGGTTCATGTCCCGTTTGGTCCGATGTTGGCCATCGCAGCAGCAATCTATTTCCTCTTCGCTCATACTTGGTTCGATCGCTACCTGTCGGAATTCGCTCATATTTTTCGGGCGATCGCAGCACATTGACAGATGTTCTTGTCCGTGCCTTTCCCAAATATACCCGTCTCAGCATCAGACTAGACTAGTGCACTGTCTCTTTAATGTCTTTACTAACGAATTGCTGCCGAGTCAGGGCCTCACGGGCGCGGTGGATTTTCTCGAGGATGCTCTTGCCGTCGGCTTTCCATTCGTACCGAACCGGCCGGAGGTTGCGTTCGGCAAG